>NZ_JAMOKT010000110.1:0-11097 GCF_023656795.1 Parabacteroides caeci | reverse complement strand
GTCTAAAGTAAGAGCTACCAAAGGGCTGTTGGTACACTCCTTTGGAAAATTGGCAATTGCTCTACTTTCTTATGTTAATTTTTAATCTTTGAATCAGGTCGCCAACTCCTGATTCGCATTATTCATATTTTACAGCCCTATTGATTGGTGCAGGTAAAATAATGGAATCCAACAAAGTAATTGTATATGGAAATATGCTAAAGATATTCATAGCTTTCCTCTTATTAATGTTAGATTGTGGATTATTGGGCTTAGTTATTGCAAATTTATTTGCAGTATTTTTAACAAGGCTCTTAGCAAATCAATATTACTTCACTCAAGATTTAAAACAAAGTATTTCAAACTATAATATTACTAGAGAAAAGAAACGAGAACTGTTTAATGTAATTTGGTATAATTCTAAAAAACTAGGTTTTTGCGCACTGTCAGGCTATCTAACTCAAGGAGCTACTATGATGTTGGCTGGGATATATTTATCTTTAAATGAAGTTGGTACATTTGGCTTAATGTCACAAATATTATTTCTCATTCAAAGTATATCTGGTATTATGTTTTCAATTTATCAACCTCGCTTAGCTTCTTTGAGAGTAATGAATAAAAAAGAGCAATTATTATCTGAAGCAGCCTTCGTTATGTTTTTATTTAATATCTTGTATATTATAGGTATCATTCTTTTTCTTTTACTTGGAGATTTTATTTTATCATTAATTGGATCTCAAACATCACTTCCTTCTCTACCATTGCTTATTTTTGCTGCAATTATCTGGCTGTTAGATGGGAATTGTTGGAATATGTGTCAAATTACGGCAACGAAAAATGAATTTCCTTTCGTTAAAAGTGTGTTACTGACAGCCATTGCAATATCATTATTTTGTTATATCAATATTGCATGGTTGAAATTAGGGATCATAGGTATCCTCATAGCAAAAAGCCTCCCTCAATTTGTACATAATGACTGGTACTGGCCCTTATATACGATAAAAGGATTAGGTGTTTCAACTAAAACGTTTATTTATGTAGGATTTAAAGAACTTCAAAGAAAAATCACTTTATAGGAATATGAAAACTTTCGTTATTAATTTGCAGCGGGCGGTTGAAAGAAAAAAACATATGCAAAAGCAGTTAAATAGATTCTCTTTTTTAGATGTAGAGTTTATCGATGCTATTGATGGTAAACAATTTAGTACAGATGAAGCAAAATCTCTTTTTGATTATGATACATTTTATAAATTATATGGAAGAAGCCCTTTGCTTGCCGAGATTGGATGTACCCTTAGTCATATAAAATCTTATAAAAAGCTTATAGATAGTAACGAAAAAGCTGCACTTATCTTAGAAGATGATGCTTGCCTTTCTAATCAATTAAATATAATTGAAGAATTAGAAATTGATGAAACACCTCAGTTGATATTATTAACACCAAGATTTTCCTATTCTTTTAGGATAAAAAAAATAGATGCAGACTTTAGTTTGAATAAACTATATTTTGGAGCCTATACTGCTGGATATATCATTAACAAGGCAGCTGCAAAATTAATTTGTGGCCTTGCACATAAACCTTATTGGGTTGCAGATGATTGGCTTCTTATGAAAAAGCACTTTAATTTATATGGAATAGTACCGGCACTGGTATATTGGGATGAAGGCCTAGAGACACAAATACAAACAGGTGAGAAAAAGTCTACTAACATTGTGAGACTCTTACTATCTCCAGTAGCTTTATCTCACAAGATCTTAAAAATAATAGGACATTATAGTAAGTAGAGAACATTTAACATGTTTGAAGCAACTACACAAGCTCTGATATATCGAATTTTATTAGCGACAGCTGTTATTTTTACTGCAATATATTTATTGTTACGACAAAAATATATTTCCAATAAATTTATAGCAGATTTCGGGATGTTTTCATTATTACTATTTTGCATATTCTTTATTGGATATAGGGAATGGTGGAATGAAGATGTTTTTGTAGATTCTGTGCGATATGGTGGATTTTATATAGAATATTTAGCTGGGAAAATCATTGATAGTGAAGAAGCCAGAGACATTGGATTTGAAATTATGACACAGACATGTGCTAATTTAGGTTTATCAATAGATTTATATTTTCTGATATGTGCATTTCTATATGTCTTTCCATTGTATTTAGTTTCATATAAATTATCCCAGAATAATTTTATAGTATTTTTCATGATGCTAATAACTGCAATGTCATTTTATGGATATGGTGTGAATGGCATACGTAATGGAATAGCTACATCTTTATTATTATTAGCTATGGTCAATTATAAGAGAACATTATATGCTTTAATTCTTAGTGTTATAGCTATATCTTTTCATAAATCCGTAGTTTTACCTTTTTTGTCATTAATATGTGTATCATGCTATACAAATGTGCGCTTTTATCTGAAAATCTGGTTGATGGCAATTCCACTCAGCTTTGTAATAAATAAGTTATTTACTGACATATTATTAAGTATATCTTTTATTGCTGATAGAGCAGAAGAATATTTAACAGGAGAAGCAGACAGTTCCGTATTTTCCTCCACCGGATTTCGCATAGATTTTTTATTATATAGTTCAGTTCCGATATTAATAGGTTATTATTTTATATTAAGAAAGTCTTTTACGAATAAATTGTATGAAATACTGTTATGTAGTTATATGCTCTCTAATTCAGTATGGATATTACTTAATCAAGTACCCTTTTCTAATAGATTTGCATATTTATCATGGTTTATAATGCCTGTTTTAATAATATATCCATTTATTTCAGTTGAATGGTTACCATATCGATATTCTAAAATCTCATTAATAATATTTCTTCATTTCGCTTTTACTCTATGTGTATAATATGGAAGCTTCACCTTTAATTAGTATTTTAATGCCGGTTTATAACGGCATTCCTCAGATGGAGATCTCTATAAAATCATTATTATGGCAAACATATACAAACTGGGAATGTATCATAATTAATGATGGTTCTACAGATGAGACCAAGCAATATTTAGAAAAAATAGAAGACTCTCGTTTTAAAGTTTTTCATTTAAAACAAAATAAAGGCCGAGGATATGCCCGCCAAGAAGCACTAATAAAAGCTACAGGTAAATATATAGCATACCTCGATGCAGATGATTGGTATGATCCAAATAAATTATACAAGCAAGTGTCTTTTTTAGAAGCTCATAAAAATGTTTCTTTGGTCTCATGCGGAATACTTTCATATGGTATAAAATGTGGAATAACTAGAGTTAGAGGCAAAGGAGATAATTCAATCCAGCTATTTTCTATTGATAATTGTTCTATCATGTGTGCAGCTTCGATGATCCGGCGCGAAGCTACTGAAGGTATTAATTATAATATAACTTTAAATTCTGGAGAAGATATAGATTTCTTTTCTAGATGCTTAAAAGGAAGAAAATATTCAGCATTAAATGAAGTCTTATATTATTATTCTGAATTTGATTCAATGTCACTTAGGAAAATGCAAAAAAGTAGTAAGGATATTTTTTTGCGAGAGAAAAACATTAAAAATCTATTCAGATTAATATACTATTATTCTGTTGCACCCCTCATTGGCATAAATGCCGTTGTATCTATGAGAGGAGAAGAAACAACTATAAAAGAGAGGATGAAATATGAACAGCTGATGGGAGAATTGTATTGACAATAAAAGCTATGAACCTATGAACCTATGAACAGACAGACACCTTTCTCTTTCAATAATAAAGTTGGGAAATATTTATTATCCATTATTCAGCATTACAATCATAAGAAATATTGGAAAAGAAGAAGTATTGTTGTTGATCCCAATAACAATACACCTTTCCTTCTAAAGTTGTATTATCTATATTATATAAAGAAAACAGATGCCTATCATAATTGCTCGTTCGGGACTAATCTGAATGCTGGCACGATTTTTGATTCCCCTCCCAACTTGCCCCATGGTCCAAATGGTATAATTGTTGGGCATGATTTGCATATTGGAAGTAACTGTACAATATATCAGCAAGTAACTATTGCTCATGGGGGGGATTGGCGATAATGTTATGTTAGGAGCAGGTAGCAAGGTCTTAGCAGGTATAAATATAGGGAATAATGTAAAAGTTGGTGCCAATTGTGTTGTTGTAGAAGATATTCCTGATAATGCGACTGTAGTCTTACCCAAACCAAGAACGATTTTAACACATAATACACATTATGAGTAAGAAAAAATTTTGTATTATAACGACCATTCCAGGTTCTTTAAAATTCTTCAAAGGACAGTTGAATTATATCAGTAATACATTTGATGTGGTAGCAATCTCTTCCGAGAAAGAAAAATTAATTGAGTTTGGAAAAAAAGAGGATATAGCTATTCACTATATACCAATGAAAAGAAACATTTCTTTATTGGATGATTGTAAAAGCCTATTTCAATTTATCAACTATTTTAAGAGGGAATGTCCAGATATAGTTCATGGGAATACTCCAAAAGGTGCTTTCTTATCAATGTTAGCAGCTAAACTGACTGGGATTTCAATAAGAATCTACATGTGTCATGGACTGCGTTATCAAGGCTCACAAGGGGGAATGAAGGTATTATTAAAATTGATGGAAAAACTTACATGTTTATGTGCTACAAGGATATTATGTGTTAGTGCAGGTGTAAAAAAAACTCTTATTAAAGACAGTATTTGTAAGCAACATAAATTGAATGTGGTATTTAATGGTAGTGCTAACGGTATTGATACATCATACTATAACCGTGAAAAACTCCCAGACTTAAATATATGGAAAACGAAACTTGGTATAAATGACAACGACTTCGTGTATTGTTATGCGGGACGCATTGTGAAGGACAAGGGAATCAATGAATTAGTCAATGCATTTGATAGATTACAACAGATATTACAAGAAAAAATTCATCTTATTATTGTTGGACGTCTAGAGAATAATTTAAATCCAATTTCAAAAGAAACAGAAGAAAAAATTAAAAATAATACCCATATTCATATGGTAGGACTCAAATCTGATGTTCGTTCCTTTATGGCCATCTCAAACGTTCTCGTATTACCTTCTTATCGTGAAGGTTTCGGTCAGGTTTTGGTAGAAGCATGTTCTTTAGGAGTTCCTTGCATTACCACTGACATTACTGGATGTAATGAAATCATTCAAGATGGAATTAATGGTAAGATAATTCCTCCTCGTGATGAAAATGCTCTTTATAAAATGATGAAATGGTTTTATGATTATCGAGATGATAAAGTTAAGATAATGGCAAGCAATGCTCGGCCAACAATTGTAAAACGTTACGAACAATATAAAGTGTGGAATGCCTTATTAAGCGAATACCAATCCTTATTCTCATAGTAAGTTCATGTATATTCATTTTCTAAAGCGGATAATCGATTTTTCCATTGTTTTTTGTGTTCTATTTGTAATTTGGCCTATTCTCTTACTAATAACAATTTGGCTTCATTTTGCCAATAAGGGTACAGGAGCTTTCTTTACACAGGAACGCCCGGGTAAAAACGGAAAAATATTCAAGGTTATCAAATTTAAGACGATGACGGATGAACGGGATGCAGACGGTAACCTGTTGCCCGATGCAGACCGGTTGACAAAAGTAGGGCGATTGGTCCGCTCAACTTCCATTGATGAACTCCCACAATTGATCAATGTCTTGAAAGGGGATATGGCTTTGATAGGCCCGCGTCCGTTGTTACCTCAATATTTGCCTCTGTATAGTAAAGAGCAAGCTCGTAGGCATGAAGTTCGTCCAGGAATAACAGGCTGGGCTCAGGTGAACGGACGTAATGCCATCAGTTGGACGAAGAAATTCGAATTGGATGTGTGGTATGTAGACCATTGCTCTTTCCTCTTGGACGTGAAAATTATTGTCTTGACGATAAAGAAAGTTTTTGCGCGTGAAGGAATCAGTTCTGATACTTCGGCAACAATGGAAAAATTTACAGGAAACAACTAATCTAAGAATCCAAGTTCAACAATATGGATTTTCTTGAAAAATTAAATAATGCCTCAAGAGGTGTTACTCACCTCTTCAGCATGGGACAAGCTGGCTATATAATCAAAAATAAGCAAGGAGAAACACTGGGTATTGACTTATATCTCACCGAATGCGTAGAACCTGTAGAAGGGCATGACGGATACCATCGTCTTTTACCCCAAATAGTAAATGCAAAAGATTTAAAGCTTGATATAATAATTGCCACTCATTTTCATCGTGATCATTTCGATATTGATGCCATGTTTGACTTAATGGCTAATGGGAAAACCCATCTGTTTTGTGCTTGTGATTGTAGAAAAGATGTAAAACAACTTGGAATCGATGAGAGACGGGTAACATATGTAAAGCCCGGCGATCATTATGTTGCCGGCAATTTTGATATCCATTTTATACATAGTGATCACGGAGAAGGCGCCCCCGAAGAAGTTGGCATTCTACTTACGGTCGATGGAAAAAATATTCTGGAAGTAGGAGATACCAGCTTACACTTAGATTGGAAAGAAGAGTATTTGAGTGCTGGTCCTATTGATGTTTTAATAGCCCCTATTAATGGCGCATACGGAAACCTTAATGAGCAAGAAGCTACAGAATTAGCAAAGTGTCTCCAGCCCGGGATTACCATACCTTCACACTTTGGAATGTTCCCTTCTCATGGTGGCAATAGTGGTTTATTCATTGAAAAAATGCGTAATGAAAAACTTCCATATAAGATTTTAACAATGGGAGAAGATTGGAATATAGAATAAGAATAAATGATAACATAAAATTTTGATAAATATGAAAAAGGAATTTGAGGGGAAAAAATTATTGATTTTAGGTGGAAACCCCGAAACAAGTGCATTGGTTCGTGTTGCCAATGAAATGGGAGTGAAGTGTATTGTAGCAAGTGGTCGTCATACGGACGATGCCAAGAAATATGCTTGGAAAGCATCTGACATAGATGGTATGGATGTTCCGGGATTAATCGCTCTTGCACGCGAAGAACAGGTAGATGGAGTACTTGTTGGAGTAGCTGATATTCTGGTTCCTTCTTATTGTAAAGTATGCGAAGCATTGGATCTTCCATGCTATGCGACTCAACGCATTGTCGATGTATTCTCATATAAGGATGTCTTTAAAGCGACCTGCGAAAGTTATGGTATCCATGGTATTCCAGAATATTATCTTGATGCAGAGATGAAGCCATCCGACATTGCTAAGATTAAATACCCGGTAATGGTTAAGCCTGTTGATAACGGCGGGGGAGTAGGTATGACCGTTGTATATAAAGAAGAAGAACTGAAGGAGGCTGTAGATAAGGCACTTGCTGCAAGTCCCAACAAACGTTTTATTGTAGAACGATATATGGAAGGGGTCGAAGATATGGGTATGTATTACACCTTCAAAGATGGTTACTGTTCAGCATCCTGTATTTATGACCGTTACACTACGGATGAGCAAAGAGGCAAAAGCCGTGTGTGCCTTGGTGGTACTTATCCTTCAAAACATATGGATGAATATATGAAGCGTATGCACTTTAATGCAGTGCGTATGTTCAAAGAAATAGGGATCAAAAATGGTATTCTTATGCTTTCCGGTTTCTATGAAAATGGTGAGTTTTATGTATATGACACCGGATTTCGCTTGCAAGGTGAAGCACCGCACCTCCTACTCCAAAAAATATACGGATATGATCAACGTGAGATGCTAATACGTTTTGCTCTTACAGGTAACGAAGGTGAAAGTGTCAATCTGTATAAAGAAGATCCTTACATGAAAGGGAAATGGGCTGCTACAGTATGGTTCTTACTAAGGAAAGGTAGAATAACCAAAGTCGAAGGCTTTGAAGACATAGAAAAAGATTCACGTGTTGTGGCCAACGTTGTTCGTTTAGCAGAAGGTGATGAAGTTCCACAAGAGTGGATTGGCAATGAAAAGCAGGTATTAACACGTCTCTATCTTGTATGTGATACTAAAGAAGAACTGGCTACAGCCATCCAAGAATATCAGGATAAGGTAAAAGTCTATGACGAGGCTGGTAATAACATGCTATTAAAAGGATTTGACGTTAAAAAGGCCTTAAAATTATAAATGGTATGAGCGAGAAAAAATTATTAGGTAAAGTCATCGTTATCTCCGGAGGAACTAAAGGAGTTGGTCGTGCAGCGGCCGAAGAATTTGCACGCCAAGGAGCTAAAGTTGTAATTGGCGGTCGCGACGAAGAATCTGCTCTTAAATCAATCAGATTAATGCGTACCTATGGAACAGATGGTTTATTTGTACATACTGATCTAGAAAATGTAGAAGACTGCAAAAAATTAATGGACGAAGCCTACCACAAATTCGGGAAAATTGACGGTTTTTTCAACTATGCAGGTATAACTCCTGTATCACCCCTAGACACATGCGATGAATACACTTTCGACAAAGTGATGGATATCAATTTCAAATCTTGTTTCTTCTGCTGTCAGCAAGCCATTAAATATATGCGTATGAATGGTGGTGGTTCTATTGTTTTGACTGGTTCGGCCCATGCGTGGGGTGGCGAAAAGGATAGAGCTGCGTATGCTTGTTCCAAAGGAGTTCTTCGTATTTTGATGGAACATATTTCCCATCAGTATTCAAGAGAACATATCCGATGCAATTATCTGACGCTCGGTTGGACACCGACTGAAGGTGAGGTTGCATTAAGAATATCACAAGGAGAAACTGAAACACATCTTCGTGAACGTGCCGGAGCTTATTTGCCAATGGGTAGGATGTGTGAAAAAACGGATTATTTGGATGGGTTAGTCTATATGATGTCCGATGGCTCGAGTATGATGACAGGCAGTACATTTAGAATAACAGCAGGAGAATATATTGGATAATTATATGTCAAATTATTTAGAACGAAGTAAGGTCTATAAGGGTTATCATTATTCTATTTTAAAGCCTGAAATGTTGGAATATCTTCATAGCAGGACTTTAGAAATGATGAAGGTTGTATTACCTATTTTTGATCATTACAAAATACGGTATGCATTAGTTGGTGGTACTTTGTTGGGAGGAGTAACAAGAGGGAAGTTCATACCGTGGGATGATGATTTTGATGTTGCTGTCTTTGAAGAAGATTACGATAAAATGGTAGAGGTTTTGCTGAAGGAATTACCTGATGGAATGATTCTTCAATGTAATAAGACTGAACCAAAATACTATTTGGATTGGGTGAAGATACGAGATCAATATTCAGAAGTACTTCCGGGAGTTCCATTATATAAGGAAAATGGAGTGTGGATTGATTTATATAAACTTAGAAAAGTTAGAAAAAGTAAAGCTGCGTATATCATTCAGAAAGGGCATCTTGACTATGTGAAGAGGAGGTATAAGCTTGGAGGATTGACTACGGAAGAATATAGCGAACGACTTAAGAAAGGAATGATACGGCAAAAGACTTTTGTTGAGTGGGTTAAATCGCTTTTTTCATTAAAAAAAGGAAACATTTATATCATTTGGTCTGCATCAAAAGTTCTTGTAGAAGAACAATGGGTTTTACCGTTAAAACAATATATGTTGGAAGGTGTTCAGATGACAAGTTTTGGGAGAGCAGAAGAGTATCTTTTGCAACACTATGGAGAAAATTATAAGGAATGGCCTAGGGAAGACTTACGGAGAGTTGGCATAACGAAAGTTTTCTTTAAAAAGAATGCTGATAAATTATAATAAACTTAGATTCATTTATCAGCAGGTTTTTGATTGTTGTTTGTCACAGCAATTGGGATTGTATCTTTTAATCACAGTATAAATTATGAATAAGCGAATTTACCTTTCTCTCGCCCACATGTCCGGTCGTGAGCAAGACTTCATAAAAGAAGCATTCGACACCAACTGGGTTGTCCCTTTAGGCCCCAATGTAAATGCATTTGAAAAAGAGTTGGCGGACTATCTTAAAGAAGACCGGCATGTGGTCGCATTGTCTGCCGGTACAGCCGCACTCCACCTGGGTCTTATCGAATTAGGTGCGCAAACAGGTGACGAAGTCATCTGCCAGTCCTTTACTTTTGCCGCTTCAGCCAATCCGATAGCATACCAGTCAGCGACTCCAGTCTATGTAGATAGTGAACAGGATACCTGGAATATGAGTCCCTTATTTTTGGAAGAAGCGATCAAAGACCGTTTGCGTAAAACAGGAAAACTCCCGAAAGCTATTATCCCGGTTCATTTATACGGAATGCCTGCAAAGATGGATGAAATTATGGCTATTGCTTCTCGGTATGGAATACCCGTTTTGGAAGATGCAGCAGAAGCTTTGGGTTCAGAGTATAGAGGACGGAAATGTGGTACCTTCGGAGAATTTGCCGCTTTATCATTCAATGGAAATAAGATGATTACGACTTCCGGAGGCGGTGCTTTGGTTTGCCGGACGGAAGAACAGGCCAAACGGACTATGTTTTATGCTACCCAAGCCAGGGAAAATGCTCCGCATTACCAACATGAATGTATCGGATATAACTATCGAATGAGTAATATTTGTGCGGGTATCGGTAGGGGACAGATGTTTGTATTGGATGAACATATTGCACGACGCAGGGCAATACACCGGTTGTATACGGAGTTGCTGAAGGATATGCCGGGTATCGAGGTACAACAGAATCCTTCGGAAGATTTCAATTCGAACTTCTGGTTGACTTGTATTTTGGTAGATCCGGAAAAGGCTGGGTTTAATCGTGAGGGTGTCCGGCTACATCTGGCAGATGAAAATATAGAAACACGCCCTTTGTGGAAACCGATGCATTTGCAACCGGTGTTTAAGCAATCACCTTTTTATGGGGATGGGACTTCGGAAAGATTGTTTGATAAAGGGCTTTGTCTGCCTTCTGGTCCGACACTGACGGATGATGATATTTGCAGGGTGGTGGATGAGATAAAGAGTTTAGCAAAATAAGCAATTGGGGGGGTATAGCACGCAAACAACATGATGTATTTTGATTGGTTTTCATGTCGTTTGCGTGCCGGGAAGACACCGTCAGATCCATCTGTATTCCCATTCGGCATCAAAACAAGGACATGCCTTGGGTGCATGTGGGGTGAGGCGGTTATGGCCGGTGATGAGGGCTTGCGGGTAG
>NZ_JAMOKT010000011.1:0-149754 GCF_023656795.1 Parabacteroides caeci | reverse complement strand
CGGACAAGTAACGTTTAGTTATCTCTAATTTTAATTCATGGCTGTAACGGATACAACCTACATGTTTCGATTCTGACATAAGTTTACTTTGGTATTTTGTCAACTTATTTCAGGACAGGACAACGGCAACTAACCAATGGTTGATAACCATCAACCGAACGGTTCATAATTATCGGCCGATTGGCTCATAATTATCGACCAAGCGGCTTACAATTATCGGCCGCTAAATAGATAGGGTGAAAAATCTTCTAACATACTATAGATGAGTAATGAAGAACGGTATGAAGATTCGATGTAAAGCTAATGAATTTTTTACTGTCCGCTATTCATAAAAAGGTATATTTGGACAAAAAAGTACCTTTTCTTAGACAAAAAGTGTCTTTCCTATTGAAAGGATCGTTTTATCTTTGTTACCGGAATCAGAAATAAAGAACATGAAACACATTATTATTGGTTTGTTGCTGGTACTTTGCAGCACATTTACTTATGCATCCCGTAAGGAGATACTTTTGAATAACGACTGGATGTTCCGTTTCTCGCATCAGGTGCAGAAGAAGAGTGAACAAAGAGTCAATCTGCCTCATACATGGAATAGCGGTGACGCCTTATCCGGTAAACAGGATTATTATCGTGGAATGGGTAACTATGAAAAAACACTTTTCGTGAAACCCGAGTGGAAAGGAAAGCGTTTATTCCTGCGTTTTGAAGGCGTTAATACAATCGCGACGGTTTTTGTTAATTCAGTTTGCCTGGGTGAACATCGGGGTGGCTACGGTGCGTTTGTTTTTGAAATAACAGATAAGGTGCAGTATGGTGCCGAGAATAAAATATTGGTAAAGGTGAATAATGCCTTGCAACTGGATATAATGCCGTTGGTCGGTGATTTCAATTTCTATGGCGGTATTTATCGTGATGTAAACCTGATCATTACCGATCCGGTGAATATTTCACTGACCGATTATGCTTCTCCCGGAGTTTATCTGATACAAAATAATGTGACGAAAGAACAGGCGGATGTGAAAGCTAAAGTGTTGGTTTCAAATAGTTCGTCCACGGCAAAACCGGTACAGGTGAATGTGAAAATCTGGGATGGAAACAAGATTGTGCAGCAGCAGGATATAAATCTGACTGTGGATGCAAATCAGATACATACCGCAGGACTGGAATTTTCCATTAAAAATCCTCATTTGTGGAATGGGCGGAAAGATCCGTTTATGTATCGTACGGAAGTGACATTGCTGGCTGACGGACAGGAAATAGATAAGATAACTCAGCCGCTGGGCTTGCGCTTTTATCATGTGGATGCAGAAAAAGGTTTCTTCCTGAACGGGGAACATCTGAAACTGCATGGTGTGTGCCGCCATCAGGACCGTGCCGAACGTGGAAATGCATTGTATAAAGAGCACCATGAAGAAGATGCTGCCATTATTGCCGAGATGGGAACGAATGCGATCCGTTTGGCTCATTATCCGCAGGCTACTTATTTTTATGATCTGATGGATAGATATGGTATCGTTGCCTGGGCGGAAATTCCTTTCATTGGTCCGGGTGGTTATCAGGACAGGGGATTCAACGACCTGCCTTCTTTCCGCGAAAATGGTAAAGAACAGTTGAAAGAACTGATTCGTCAGCACTACAATCACCCGTCCATTTGTTTTTGGGGATTGTTCAACGAACTGAAAACACATGGTGATAATCCGATTGAATATATCAAGGAGTTGAATGAACTGGCTCATAAGGAAGATCCGACGCGTCCGACAACGGCTGCCAGCTTCCTGTCGTACGATAGCGATATCAGTAAAATAACCGATGTGATTGCCTGGAACCAGTATTTCGGCTGGTATGGCGGTTCTCCTTCGGATATGGGAAAATGGCTGGACGCCAATCATAAGGCGCATCCGGATTATAAAATCGGTATCAGTGAATATGGTGCCGGGGCAAGTATCTATCATCAGCAGGACTCTATTAAACCAGGTGTTGCTTCAGGCTGGTGGCATCCGGAAAACTTCCAGACTTTCTATCATATGGGTAACTGGGAGGCTATTGCAGAACGTCCGTTTGTGTGGGGATCATTTATCTGGAACCTGTTTGACTTTGGTGCCGCTCACCGTACGGAAGGCGATCGTCCGGGAATCAATGATAAAGGTCTGGTTACTTTCGACCGTAAAGTGAAGAAGGATGCTTTCTATTATTATAAGGCGAATTGGAATAAGGATGACAAATTTGTTTATATCGCTAACCGCCGCCATCGCGACCGTGATACGAAAGTGACCGATATAATGGTATTTTCTAATCTTCCCCAGGTTGAATTGTTCGTAAACGGAAAAAGTATAGGTGTACAGGGAGCGGATAATTATGCCACCTTTGTTTGGAATGGTGTAAACCTGAAAGACGGGGAAAATACAATTGAAGTGCGTGGCATACAGAAGAAAAACAATATAACTGATACAGTAAACTGGACTTGTAAGTAAACATAATAGATGGTTTTTTTCTACTGAATTGTAGTTCTTGCAAAAAGAATGGTAATTTAATAAAGGTTATTGGGAATTATTTAGTAGAAAATTCTTTATGGGATAAGGTGTTAGTGATTAATGCCTTATCCCTTTTTGTATTATTTCCTGACAGTACCAATTGCATATAATGGCAAATTCTCCATCCATGATTCGGTGTGAAATGTTTTGAGTGATGTTCTATAAGCTTTTGAAGGTTGATATTTTTCGCAGAAAAGTCGAAAACTCTTTGCTTTAATATTTGTTTCTGCTTTTACTTCAATAGGAAAGATTAATCCTTGCTGTTGAACGATGAAGTCTACTTCTGCTGTACTGCGCTCATTTGTCCAGTAACCGATATAAATGTCTTCTGCAACACGTAGTTCTTGCATTACATATTGTTCTGTTTGTGCTCCTTTGAATTCTGTAAATATCCTGTTTCCTTCGATGACTGTGCGGATATCTAATTGTGACATCGCTGAAAGTAAGCCTACATCTAATAAAAAGAGTTTGAATACGGCTAGATCCTGATAGGCAATTAGAGGCATATCCGGTTTGCTGACGCGATGTGTTTTTAAAAGTAATCCATAATCCACAAGCCATTGGATAGCTAATTCAAAATCTTTAGCCCTGGCTCCCTCTCGTATCATTCCGTAAATGAATTTCTTATTTTCTTTACTTAATTGCGAGGGGATACTTTGCCAAACCATTTGAATTCTAGGAATAATCTCATACGGAGCATGTTTCGAAAAGTCTGCTTCGTATGAGTTTAGAATATCCCGTTGCACTTTTCGTACAGATGATATGTCTTTAGTCTGTATATAGGTATTGACGACTTCCGGCATTCCTCCTACATATAAATAGATACGTAGGTATTCTATTAGCTTTTCATGGAATATAGTGACAGTATCCCATTCTGATTTTAAGATGGATTCAATTAAAAGAGATTCTCCGTTAGCTTTCAGAAATTCAAAAAAGGACAGAGGTCTCAAATCCATGAAATTTACTTTGCCGACAGGGAAAGAGTGATTGGAGTGCAGTCCCATACCTAATAATGAACCTGCTGCGATTATTTGATATTGAGGAGCGTTTTCACAAAAATATTTTAAAGCTGTTAGTCCTCTTTCTATACTCTGAATTTCATCAAAGATGATTAATGTATTTTCGGGGATGATTTGAGTTTGGCTATATATTTGCAATGTTCGTATAATTCTTTCTATATCAAAATCGTTTTGAAAAAGAGCCTGCAATTGAGTTGCTTCTTCAAAATTGATATAGATTAATTTGTCATAATATCGATTTCCGAATTCTTTTAACAACCAGGTTTTCCCTACTTGCCTGGCACCTCTTACTATTAAAGGCTTTCTGGCAGGATTGTTTTTCCAGGCTATTAACTCATTTATTTTATCTCTTTCCATATTTAGGATTATTACGAATAGACGAAAGTATATATTTAAAGAGAATATACCAATGTTTTATACCTAAATATTGATAAAAATGTTGTATTGTTACATTTATTGCTTGATAAAAGTGTTGTTTGGATACATTTATTACTTGATAAAAGTGTATTTGCCATATCAGCGGAGTTCAGAGATGAAACTTAATTAATGGGTTATTTATTGTAGACAAGTCAGAATACGATGTTTTTTTCTACTGAATTGTAGTTCTTGCAAAAAGAATGGTAATTTAATAAAGGTTATTGGGAGCTATTTAGTAGGAAAGTCTTTATGGGATAATGGGTTAGTGATTAATGCCTTATCCCTTTTTATTTTTGTGAATATAGTTCTGTGTGGACTATGTCTTTCATATTTAACTAAACAGAACGGGACAAAAGTAGCAGATTGTATAAAATATAAACATACATTTTTGTCTAATAGATATGTATAAATTGTCCATAGCTGAAAAATTAACAGATATATAATAAGTTGTATATA
The DNA here is from genome assembly GCF_023656795.1 of Parabacteroides caeci. Classification (NCBI taxonomy): domain Bacteria; kingdom Pseudomonadati; phylum Bacteroidota; class Bacteroidia; order Bacteroidales; family Tannerellaceae; genus Parabacteroides; species Parabacteroides caeci. Next base: position 145,331 of record NZ_JAMOKT010000011.1, on the reverse strand, counting down.
AGCCAAGTATATTTTTACCGATTGTTTCAGTTAGTAAGATATCTCTATATTCAGCCGAATTAAAAAGGGTAGAAATACAAGATAAAAAAAGATTGTAATTATTCTATTGGTGATTATCATCGTTAATACTATGCTGAAAATTTCTCCTGTCATTCTCCTATGATAATCACTGCTCTCCAATTGAAAAATAGAATCTGTCAAAACTACTATCTACGTTGTGAAAACTAATATTTGACTCTAAAAAAACAACGATTCTTGAAAAATAGTAGTCCATAGTCCACACAGGACTATTTCATTTGGTAGAAACGAACAAAACTAAAATTACTGCACATTTAAGTCGACAAGATTTAGTGTGCGCAAACAAAATCAATTTATTAACTAAATCTGGTGTTATTATGACGAAGGATTTTAATCGTTATTATTTTTCAAGACAGATGTTTATAGGAGCTACGATGTTCCTTGCATCTGTGGGAGTTGCTTCGGCCAGTCCGACAGCTCTGGGAATGAATGTTCCAGAATCAGATGTTTTCATGGCTTCTCCACAGCAAGCACAGAAAACGGTGAGTGGAGTAGTAGAAGATCAATTTGGTCCGGTTGCCGGAGCAAATGTAGTTGAGAAGGGAACCACGAACGGAACCATTACTGACATGGATGGTAAATTTACGTTGAATGTTTCTCCTAATGCAGTTCTGGTTGTTTCTTTTATTGGTTATACGGAACAGCAAATCACAGTAGGTAACCAAACATCCTTCAAAATCCAGATGAAGGAAGACTCCCAGGCATTGGATGAGGTAGTGGTTGTTGGTTACGGTACGCAGAAGAAAGTGAATTTAACAGGTTCAGTTTCTTCCGTAGATTTTACAGAACAAGCAGCTAGCCGTCCTATTACAAACGTATCATCAGCCCTGGGAGGTCTGTCTGCCGGTTTGCAGGTTATGCAAAGCAAAGGTAATCCGACCGACGACGGTGCTACGATCCGTGTTCGTGGTACAGGTACATTGAACAATGCCAGTCCGTTGGTTTTGGTCGATGGAATGGAAGCCTCGATGGACGCTGTCAATCCGCAGGATATTGAGACGATTTCCGTATTGAAAGATGCTGCATCGGCTGCTATTTACGGTTCACGTGCTGCCAATGGTGTAATTTTGATCACAACGAAAAAAGGTAACCGTGAAAAGATCCGTGTAACTTATTCGGGTACTTTCTCTATGGCTCAGCCATCTAACCTGCTCGATTTTGTAACGGATTATCCTACGCATATGCGTTTGATCAATGAAGCCAAATTCAATGAGGGTTACAATGATGTATTTTCAGCAGCAACAATCGAAGCCTGGGAAGCTGCCAATGCAGATCCGAATGGCGTAAATGCAAACGGTGTCCCTAACTGGCTGGCTTATCCGAATACGGACTGGAACAAAGAAATGTATAAAAATAATCTGGTTCAGGACCATGTCGTGTCCGTGAACGGAGGAAGTGAAAAGGTTACATTTTTACTGTCTGCCGGTTATATGGATAACCCAGGTTTGGTGGAAAACACCGGTTTGAAACGTTACACATTGCGTGCCAACGTAGAAGCGAATGTAAACAAATGGTTGACCTTGGGAACCCGTACATATGCTATTATGAACGATAAGGATCAGGGTAATTACGCTGATACCGGTATGTTGAACTTTATCCGCCAGACTACCCCGGGTTTGATTGGCATGTATGATGGAAAAATGGGATATAAGGAAGCAGCCGAAGAAAGTTCTACCGCTAATAATATTTGGGCATATCTGAAACAGACCGACGGACAGAACCGTTCTTCCCGTTTTAATACAACGATGTATAGTAAGATCAAGTTTATGGAAGGTCTGAGCTGGGATTTCAACTTTAATTACGGACGTCGTTTTGACGAATATAACTCACATACAGTTCCGTTGGCCCGCTATACCTTCAGTAATGGTGAGATTGCTTCTACAGCAACGACTCCGGACCAGATGACGACAACCTGGAAGTCATATGCAGAAGAAACATATACGCTTGAAAATATCCTGCGTTATGACAAGAGCTTCAAAGGTGGTCACGATTTGAATGTAATGGTTGGTTACAACGAATATTTCTATAAACAATACGAGCATAAGCAACAGAAAAAAGGTTTGATAGACCCGAGTATCAGTGTTCCCGATGCAGCCACAGAAATGCAGACCAGTACCGGTACGGCGAAAGACGAAGCACTTCGTTCTGTATTCGGCCGTTTGAATTATGCTTATCTGTCTAAATATCTGTTTGAGGCTAACTTTCGTTATGACGGTTCTTCCCGTTTCAATTCAGATTCGCGTTGGGGTATCTTCCCGTCATTCTCTGCTGCTTGGCGTCTGTCTGAAGAGGAATTTATGAAGAATATCGGCTGGTTATCTAACCTGAAAATCCGTGCTTCCTGGGGACAAATAGGTAACAACCGCATTACAGATAAGGATGGTTACCAAGACTATTACGGTTATCAGGCTACTTATAAGACTTATAATTATTCTTTTGGAGGGGCTCAGGCTGCTGCTTTGGCACAGAACAGGATCGGTAACTCGCGTCTGGAATGGGAAAGCACGACTGTTACGAACTTTGGTGTGGATGCCGGTTTTCTCAATAATCGTTTGACAGCTGAGTTGGACGTATATAATAAGGTAACGGATGGTATCCTGACAACTCCGAACCTTCACTTGACAATGGGTATTAAGACTCCTCCGACCATGAATACGGCCGAGGTTACGAACCGCGGTTTTGAATTGACTGTAGGCTGGAAAGACCATGTAGGTGATTTCAATTATGCTGTTTCTACCAATTTCTCTTACAATCATAATGAGGTAACAAAATACCTGGGTAAGTATGAAGCCGGTTGGGTAGAGAAAGACGGTAAGAAAGTATGGCAATCGAATATCGGTGATGTATCTGTGGATAAAGATAAGGGACGTATCGTAGAAGGACATCCGATCAAAGAATATTATACATTGAATACTTATTCCGGTAATGGAACCCATTTTAACAGCGATGGTTCCGTAAATATAAATGGTGGTCCGAAAGATGGTATGATCCGTACGGAAGGTGATATGAAATGGTTGAATGCCATGATAGATGCCGGTTACAAATTTATGCCAAACCAGAGTGTCGGTCGGAATAATATCTATTACGGTGATTTGATTTATGCGGATTTGAATGGCGACGGTATTTACGGTAGTTCTTATGATTATGATTTTCAGGGATCTTCAGCTATGCCTAAGTTCGGTTATGGTATCAATATCAGTGCCAGTTGGAAAAACTTCGATTTAAGTATGTTGTGGGCTGGTAACGGTGGTTTCAAACTGTATTGGGAAGAAGACCCGTATAATAGTGTAGCAATCAGAAATGGTTTTGCTACATCTGAGCGGGTTGCGAATGATCATTACTTCTACGATCCTGAAAATCCAACTGATTCGAGAACTAATCTGAATGGTTATATTCCCCGTTTGGTAGAAAACTCGAAACAGAGCCGTCAAACCAGCAATTATTATTTGTACAACGGTACTTATATGAAATTGAAGAATCTGACAATCGGCTATACATTGCCTGTAACTCTGACAGAAAAAATTTCTGCAGAAAGGGTTCGTGTATATCTGTCTGGTGAAAACTTGTTTACCATAACATCATTCCCCGGTCAGGATCCTGAAATGGGGGCAACTACAAACTATCCGTCTTTACGCCAGTTTGCTGCGGGTATTAGTGTTACATTCTAAAAAAGAGAAAAGACAATGAAATTAGTAAATAAAATATTAGTTGTTACAGCTGTTGCTTCGGTTATGACAGCTTGTAAACCTGATTTGTTGGATACGAATCCATACGATAAGGTAGGTTCCGGAGCCATGTGGGGAAATGAAACGATGTGTGATATGGGTGTGAATGGTATCTATGCCACATTGCGCGAGGCAAAGGTTGCACATGAAATGTTTACACAAGATGCTATGGGATTTGCCGGTCAGGCCCGTGATCCTCAGGATTTGTTGAATGGAACAATTACTGCCGGCAATAGTTTGTTCTCTGATACCTGGAAACAGTTGTATGAAGGAATTCACCGTGCAAATGATGCCATAGCCCATTTACCGGAAGCTCCATTGGATGATGCAAAGAAAGATCGTTTGATCGCTGAATCCAAATTCTTGCGTGCTTACTATTATTTCCGTTTGAACCGTGTATTCCAGGGTGTTCCTGTTTATCTGGAACCGGTGGAAGACAGCGAGTGTACCAATGGACGTGAAACGGCTGACAAAGTATGGGAAGTTATTATCTCCGACTTAAACGACTGCATCAATAGTGCTAATTTGCCGAATAAGTATGCGAAAGGTGATGCCAATTATGGTCGTGCAACGAAAGGTGCGGCATATGCTTTGCTGGGACAGACATATATGTGGATGAAAGATTATGCAAAAGCGGAAGCTGCTTTGCGTAAAGTCGGAGATGTCGGTTTTGCATTGTTTCAGGGGGATTACAAACAACTCTTCAAAACAGATAATGAACAATGTGATGAGATGATTTTCTCGGAACAGAATATTGGTATCAAAGATTATGGTTCCAAAACACAATTCTGGTTAGGTTCACGTGTTTCTTTTGGTTCTTGCTGGAATAGTTATCTGCCGAGTGTAAACTGGGTGGAATCATTTGAATGTGCAGACGGTAAGCCGTTTAACTGGAATGACTTCCTACCGGGATATAATGAGATGACTCCTAAAGAACGTGTGGTTTTCTTCCTTCGCGATACTGTCGGTGAGTGGGATACTTATTCGGAAGATATAAAATCAAAACTGCGTGCAGGTTTTGAACTGGCCGTGAAAAATGGAGCTGATATGTCCAAATATCTACCTTCCGGAAATGAAGCCCGTTTGCGTAAAGCCTATGAAAATCGCGATCCTCGTCTGGAAGCGACTGTCATTACTCCGTATGCTGAATATAACGGGGCAATCGGTTCAAAAGAATATACTTATACCTTGCGTTGGCCGGCAACCAACTCGGATGAAGTCGAACCGTATGACCTGAGAACGGATAGCCAGACTTTGTTCTACTATCTGTATCGCAAATTTGTTGCGGAAGGATCGTCTGAAACTCCTAATCGTGAATATTGTCCCTGGGATTATCCGTTGATCCGTTATGCAGACGTAGTCTTGATGCTGGCTGAAGCTATCAATGAACAAGGCTTTAAGCAGGAAGCTGTCGATTTGGTAAACTCTGTACGTGAGAGAGCCGGTGCTGCATTATTGCAGACAACAGATGCCGGTAAACCTACTTATGTAAGTGGTCAGGACAATATGCGTACCCGTATCCGTAACGAACGTCGTTGGGAATTATCTTTGGAAGGTGTTAACCTGTATGACGAAATACGTTGGAGAACGATCGGTGACTGGTGTAAAACCGGTGATGGCTCCAAAGAAATCTGGGGTAATGTCGTAAATCCGTTCTCATGGGGTGGAGATTATCTTTATACCTGGGCTATTCCAAGCACGGAATGTGAAAGAAATAGCAATCTGGTTCAGAATGATGGTTGGATAAACTAATTATCGCGATCTGTTCTACCGAATAGTTACTCTGTTAAAAGAATAATCCTTAAACAGGAATTGTAAGAAGTTCTTTTGATAAGGAAATGTTTATGGGATAAGGTGTTATTGATTAATGCCTTATCCTTTTTTTTGTGGAGAGTGTAGTTCTAGCTGAACTGTGTCCTTATTATGGAACAAAGCAGAACAGCCGCAAAAGTAACGTATCGTATGATATATTAACATACATTTTTGTCTAATATAGGTGCATCTATTGTCCATAAATAAAAAATTAACACAATAGTAATGGGCTGTATATGAATATAGTGCATAGATTATGGTCAATTTGCACTAACTATTGAAGTTCTGACAGGTAGAAATAGAACATTCATTTTTCAAAATTCGGTTATATCAATTACTGTTTTTCTATTAATATTAAGTAATAGAATTCTAACGACTTTTCTGAACTGCTTTTGTTCTGCTATTGAAAAACAAAAAGAGAAAGAGCTTTATTCTCAGTTGTTTTCTTATTTGTAAAGAATTAGTGATGAGCCAAAATCTAATAATTAGTTAATGAATAAATGGACACAGTCCAGCTAGGACTATTTCCTTTTTATGTGAAACGAACGGGCTAAAATTCTTGCACAACAAGTAATAGTGATTTGGTGTGCGCAAACACAATTTATTCATTAACTAAATCTGGTGTTATTATGACGAAGGATTTTAATCGTTTTTATTTATCAAAACGGATGTTTTTAGGAGCAACTATGCTTTTGACATCTGTGGGGTTGGCTTCAGCCAATCCGGGAATAGAGATTCCCGTTTCCGATGCGCTTGTTGCTTCTCCTCAACAAGCGAAGAAAAAAGTAACCGGAACAATTGAAGACGCTTTGGGACCTATAGCGGGTGCCAACGTAGTTGAAAAAGGGACAACCAATGGAACGATTACCGATATGGACGGTAATTTTGATTTGGAGGTATCTTCTAATGCTGTTTTGGTAGTTTCTTTTATCGGGTACGTGGAACAACAGATCCCTGTAGGAAACCAAACGTCATTTACTATTAACCTAAAAGAAGACTCGCAAGCGTTGGAAGAAGTGGTAGTAGTTGGTTATGGTACGCAGAAGAAAGTGAACCTGACAGGTTCGGTAGCATCCGTTAGTGCGGAAAAAATAGCCAACCGCCCGGTGATGAACCTCGGACAGGCTTTGGTGGGCGCGGCTCCAGGTGTACGCGTTACTCAAGGAAGTGGTAACCCTGGTGACGAAAGTATCGGTATCCAGGTGCGTGGCCAAGGTTCATTCAACAATAGTAGTCCATTGGTATTGGTCGATGGTGTTGCTGCTGATATGGCTCCGCTGAATACGGATGACGTTGAAAGCATCTCAATCTTGAAAGATGCCAGTGCGGCGGCAATCTATGGTTCACGTGCAGCCAACGGTGTTATTTTGGTAACAACCAAAAAAGGGAAAAAAGACGAAAGCCCAAGAGTGACTTTCAATGCTATGTTTGCACAGGAAAAGCCGATTACCGATTTCAAATTGATGTCAAGTACGGCAGATTTCATGGAGTTGCACAATATCGCCAAGTTGAATGCCAATCCGACGGCCAATACACCTGACTATAGTCTTGATAGTATTGAAGAATGGCGTCAAGCAGATTTGAACCCGAATGGGGTCTATACTAATCCTGTAACAGGACAGCAGATACCAAACTGGTTGGCATACCCGAATACAGACTGGGCACAGATCCTGTTTGAACCAGCTTTCTACCAGAAATATGGTGTCAATGTGTCGGGTGGTAATAAAAATACAACCTACCTGCTTTCACTTGGTTATCAAGATAATCCGGGAACATTGGACAACACGAGCATGGAGCGTTTCAATATCCGTGCCAATATAGAAACAAAAATAGCAGATATCATTACCTTTGGAACACAAACCTATGGAACCAAAGAGTTTAAGGATCCGGGAAGTACGTCCATGACTTACCTGCTTCAGGCATGGCCGGGGCAGACTCCTATCTGTGATGGTAAATATGGGGCTAGCGAACATCCGGAAGTGACCCAGAAGGATAATATTTTGCAATCGGTGGCTGCCAATGGAGGAAAGAATACATATACGCGCCTCAATACGACATGGTATGCCAACGTTGAGTTGCCTTTGAAAGGTTTGGTGGCTGAAGCCAAATTCAACTGGAGCCAGTATAGCCGCCAGGACGAACATTACTCTCAAAACCTGCCTCGTTATAGTTTCCGCGAAAGTTTTGAAACACCGAAAGAAGGACTAGGTGTTCTGGACCAGGCTACCACCTATCGTTATTCTTACGAATCGACCAGTTATACGGCAGACTTGCTGCTACGTTATAACAACACATTCGGAAAACACGATGTAGCCGGCTTGTTCGGTTATGAGCAGTATCGTGGTGAAACTACAGGGTTCAAAGCAACAAAGAAAGGTTTGATAGATTGGAGTATCACCGATATCACATCCGGTGCGGAAATGCAATCCATTGAAGGTGATGCCAAGTCGGTAAATGCTATACTTTCTTATTTCGGGCGTGTAAATTACGCTTATGATAACCGTTACCTGCTCGAATTCAGCTTCCGTTCAGATGCCTCTTCCAAGTTTGCACCCGGCTATCGTAACAGCTTTTTCCCATCAGGGTCTGCCGCTTGGCGTATCAGTGAAGAACCTTTCTTCGAACCGTTCAAAAATGCGGTTAGTAATTTAAAACTTCGCGCTTCTTATGGATCGCTGGGTAATACTGTAGGGGGAAATTATGACTGGCAAGCTTTGTATAAGAAAGTGAACAATGTTTTTGACGAAAGAGTGCAAAATGGTTTGATACAATCTTCTATCCAGAACCTGGCTCTTTCCTGGGAAAAAGTGACCACCTATAACATCGGTCTGGACGCTTCTTTCCTTAATCAACGCTTGAGCCTGGAAGCCGACTTCTATTTGCGAAAGACTTCGGATATTCTTACCAACTCCATTATGTATAAAACAATGGGTAGTATCAGTGCTCCAATGTCAAACACGGCCAGCTTGTCTAACCACGGTATTGAACTGAACTTGGGCTGGAACGATCAGATTAAAGATTTCCGCTATGGCATAGGACTCAATTTGGCCTTTAATAAGAATGAAGTAACCGATTTTAAAGGTGAATTGAGCTATGAGTTGGATGAAAATGTTAAAGATATCTGGGGGAATCCTACATGGCGTTACACCAATTTGGCTGATGTTTCTACCGGAGGTGACACTCGTCGTGTAGAAGGACACATGATCGATGAATTTTTCTTGCGCCGTCCTTATTCCGGTGACGGCTCTTACAAATTAGCTGATGGCAGTGTTAATCCGCAGGGAGGACCTCGTGATGGTATGATCCGTACAAAGGCTGATTTGGATTGGGTTGCTTCTATGTTGGCTGCTGGATATACCTTCAACAATAATTTGAAACAGATCAATTCTGATGGTTCCAATTTATGGTATGGCGACTTGATCATGGCTGACTTGAATGGTGATGGTAAATATGGAAATGATGATGACCGCGAATTTACCGGTAAGAGTTCGACCCCGAAGATTACTTTAGGATTTAATATCAATGCTTCTTGGCGTGGTTTTGATTTGAATATGATGTGGTCCGGACGCTTTGGCGGTTATCATTACATCAATTCAAAAGGAGCGAATGGATCTATGATTACTAATACTGGTGATGCTTTGCCTGGCGATGCTTGGAACAGATATTATTTCTACGATTCGGAAGCTTCATATGCTGGTATCATTAAAAATGAGCAGGGCGTTGTCATTGGTTCTTCCTACGATCCTGCAGTTGACCCGAATGCCCGAATCTCTAACGAGTATCCTCGTCTGCTTACTTCCGGTGGTACTACCCCTTCAAATACATTCTATTTGTATAATACTTCATTTGTTAAGCTGAAATCATTACAAATCGGATATACATTACCTAAAAAATGGGTAGCACCGGCTAAGATCAATAATTTGAGAGTATTTGTATCCGGTGAAAATTTGTTGACTTTCAAATCCGATAGATTCCCTGGTGTAGATCCTGAATTGGGTGGTTCGCTTGCCGCATATCCGATTGCACGTATGTTCTCCGGAGGTCTGTCTGTAACCTTTTAATTAAAAGCACATAAAGATGAAAAAGATATTTAATTTATTAACATTGGCGGCTGTTTTTGGAGTCGCAACATCTTGTACGGATATTTTGGATACGGCACCCAACGATAAACTTTCCAGTGGTACTATGTGGACTACCGAAGAAAGCGTTGACCAGGGCGTTATTGGTGTGTATTACTCCTTGCAGAGACCTTTCCATGGAAATCAAATTATTGGAGCTGATGCCATGATTGGTTATTATGGGTATGATGCGTTTGGTATGACTGGACAAGGTGAGTATGGCATGCAAAACTTGTTTACTAAATCGGTAAATCCCAGTAACGGGTTTTTCTTAAAAACATGGCAATGGATGTATGACGGTGTGCATCGGGCTAATGCCGCTATAGCTGGTATTGAAAATGCTCCTATTAATGAAGCTAAAAAAGCTCGTTTGATAGCTGAGTGTAAAGTACTTCGTGCATTCTTTTACGATCGTTTGAACATTCTTTTCGGTAATGGTGGATTAGGGGTACCTTTGTATACGGAACCGGTGAACCCGTCTGAATGTGATAAGCCTCAAAGTTCGGAACAGGAGATATGGGCTCAAGTTATTAAGGATTTAAGCGATGCTATAGCTGAGCCGAATTTACCTGACAATCAAATCCAAGGAGAAGGACGAGTAAGTAAAGGGGCTGCTTATGCTTTGCGTGGTAAAGCATATCTGTTGACAAAGGAGTATGATAAAGCAATAGCAGACTTTGCTAAGGTAGGTGAGTGTGGTTACAAATTGTTCCCAGACTACAAACAACTGTTCAAGGTTGCTAACGAGCGTTGTGAAGAGATTATTTTGGCAGTACAGTATATAGAAGATCCTACGGGATATGGTACGGGAATACAAAAGTATTGTGCGGCATTTACCCAGGGAGCTAAAGATAGCCGTGGCTGTTGGGGGGACTTGCAGGTGACTCCTGCGTTGGTAAACCTTTATGAAGAGATGGATGGGCAGACAGTTAAAAAATTTGCCTGGGAAGATTATTTGTCTGATTGGAAGAAAGTGACTGATATGGAAGCTGCAGAAGGGCATACGAAATATCGTAAAGTTTTCTTCATTCGTGATAAGTTCGTTAATGGAAAGGAAATCCATTCTACGGTCACCAAGGCTGTTGATACTGAACTTAATAAATTACCCGAAGAAATCCAGGCTATTTATTTGCCGGAAGGTAATGAGGCTCGTTTGAAAACTGCATACGCAAATCGTGACCCGCGTTTAGCTTATAATGTAGTGACACCTTACGCCAATTACCTGGGGGTAAATAGTAACTCTACTGCAGAAGCATGGTACACGTTCCGTTGGCCTGTTGCTGGTAAATATTATGCAGATCAGGCAAATGCCGAACCGAATGCCAATCCGGAGTTACCGAACGATTATTATGCTTCCGGTTTTATGAATGCACAGGCTGAATTTAAATATATTCATCGTAAATTTATCGGTGAGGGGTTGGAATACCTGCGTCGTGAGCAGAATCCGGTAGATGAACCTATCATTCGTTATGCAGATGTATTGTTGATGTGGGCCGAAGCACTTGTTGAAAAGAATGACTTGGCAGGTGCTATGGCCAAGGTGAAAGAGGTCCGTGACCGTGCCGGTATACCGACTATGGCTTCTAGCTTCTCAGATCAGACAACTGCACGTAACTATGTGCGTGACGAACGTCGTCGTGAGTTTGTGAACGAAGGTATAAACTTTTTTGATGAAATGCGTTGGCGTACGTTGAAAGAAACAAAATTCAGTGAAAAGGTTGCCCAGCATGCATGGGGCGGAACAGAGAGTACCGGAGGTACTGTTTATGATTGGATTGGCGACCAGTGGTACACTTGGCCTGTCCCCAAGAGTGAAACAGAGCTTAATACGAATTTGACACCTACACCGGGTTGGGAATACTAATCGATACGAGCACGCACTTTGTTGATTGTATAGAATAATAGAAAGAGGGTGTCAAAGTAATCTGACACCCTCATGAAATAGAAATTTATAAGAATGGATTAGTCTATCCAACCCTCATTTTGTTTTAGGTTTTCATTCATCTGAATTTCAGACCGAGGAATAGCCCAGTTGTATAAATGGTTACCTCCCCAAGTATAAGAATATTGAGGTTCACCCCAAATCTGTTTTTCCCTGTTCATTCAAACATTCAGCTAAAGAAAGGACTACATCCGCATAACGAATTAATGGTATATCAATTGGCGAATAACTTCTGTTTGGTATTTTATTTGCACCTTTAAACCCATAATTTGCTCAAATCTTGAGACTGCCTCTTTCTTAATTAAGGTCGCTACACGTAACCCCAGAGTATATATGATTATTGTAAGCTTCTAAAATGCCACTAGCTATCCTAGTATAAGGATTGCTATAAATAAGTCCTGTCGTCTTGTTGTTTACTGCCCCGTAAAGACTCCAGCATATAATACTGGAACTAGAGGTGAAGGGATATGCTTTAATATAAACAAAAGGCAGAAACTCATCGTCTTTTTGCTTATCCATTCGAGCCATAATAGCTGCAGCTTGTGCATAAGTAAAAGAAGATCCTGGAGGACAATTGTTCTCTTCTATAAATGCTGCTCCTTCATACCTATCCTTAAGCTTCTCCCACGCAGTCTTTTCTTCCTTTTTAGAGCCATCAGATTCTGTGTTAGAACCATCAGGTGGACCAGGAAAAGATATAATATTATAACGCATATTATAAGAATATAGCCAGTTTGAAATATCCGTAAGACCTAAAATATTATATCCTATACATCCTCCAAATTGTGCTATTGTTTCTTCGATTGTTAGAGGTCCGGTCAAGAATGTAGTTTTCCCTTTACTCTCATAATCCGACCAATATGGACCCATATCAAAGCCATGATACATAATAGCCCCAACAACCTCTATTCTCCAATCATGTAAATTAAAGGGGCCGTTATCGTTAATGCTTTTTGTAACGACATCTATGGTAGAATCATCCTTTTCATCAAATACTGTTTCGTTGCTACACGCAAAAAACAACATAAAAGCCACTGATGCAAATAATAGATTTTTCATAATAATAATTTAATAAGTTAAACAAATGGATTATAGAACTACAAAGAGTTAATAAATGCTTTAAATTTATTATTTTATCTACATACCACAAAGCTAAATATTATGTTATTAAACACAAAAAACACCCTACTCTCACAAGCAAGACGGCTAACTTTAGTATTAATATCAAATCAAATTACCAAATCCTGTAATACACCCCCACTTCGACATATGGCGACAGTCCGGATCGTCCTGCCCCATAACCGACAGACAGCCCAATCCCCAAAGGCGGGTAGGTATTTTCTTTGTTATATAGACGGTCTTCGGAAAAACATCTATACTATCCAGGGCGACATTATATCCGCTCACCCACGCCCTGTAATTTTGTGTGACGTACTCTTTCCTGACTTCATCACTTTTCTGCGCCACCACGGCGTGAATTGATTATCAAAGAGTTATCTTTTGATTTAGGTGGCGCAAGCTAAAAAACGTAATTTTGCGGCATGTATGTGCGCAAGAAAAAGAACCGCTCTGGCACTATCAGTGTCGTTGTAGTAAGCAAATCCTCCGGTAAGTATGAGGAAATAAAGAGCTTTGGCACCGCGGACTCAATAGAAGACACGGAAAATTTGTGTGATGCCGCCTAAAGATGGATTAACAGCTATGCAGGTCAGCGAGAACTCGAAGAGACCAAACGAGTAGTCGGCAATGTGGATGCTGTATTGATCAACGGAACTCAGTTGCTGCTTGATTGTATCTATGATAATATTGGCTTCAATCGCATACCGGACGAGATATTGCAACATCTTGTGATCGCACGTGTATCTCAGCCTGCGCGAAGAATAGAAGCACACATGTTTGCATTTGCTTTGTCGCCTATAAAATATATAAGGAATTGGAGCGAATTATCAAAGAAAAGAACATTGACCTGAGCGTAGGAAAGGTACTTGATGCCGTCAAAACTATTACTACCATCAGAGTGAAGATGCCTGAAAATGAAGAAATTTATACTAAGACCCTATTCCTGACTGATAAACATCGGGTGATACGCTCACTATTTGACTTCGCCGATGAACCGAAATGATTTGGGTGGCGCATTGACGAAGTCAGGAAAAAGAGGAGGGTGTGCCAAAACTCTCTTTTCAACAAAATCACCCCTGCCACACATAGCTGTAGCAGGGGTGATTTTCATATTTTGGATGTTTTGACACACCTCCTCTTTTTTTGAAATAGATGGGTTATTACCAGTTCGGATTCTGTGTCAAATCCGGATTGATTTCGATTTCTGTAGCGGGTATTGGCCACAGGTAATCGCGGTTTTCGCGGAATACACGGGTTAGCATACGTTTTCCTGTGATCCCGAATTCATCTCCGTTCAATAAAGTATGGGATAATTTCCAGCGACGCAGGTCACTGTCGCGGATACCTTCGCCAGCCAACTCGAATGCTCTCTCACGGAAAATACGCTGGAATACTTCATCCTTTGTATTGGCGGCCAGATAAGAAGGACCACTGTTCAGCAGGGCGATTCCGGCACGGGCACGAACCTTGTTGATATATTCGACAGCCTTTGACTGGTTGCCCGTTTCATTATAACATTCTGCCAACATCAGATAAACATCTGCCAGACGAAGAATCGGGAAGTTTACAGGTGTATGGGCACGGTCGGTAATTTGTCCGTTCCAGTCGCCTTCCGGTACAAATTTTCTCCAGAAATAGGTTTCCCAGCCGCCTTTATTGTTTCGCATGAAACCGTTATTTTCGTTTACGGCAACAACATCACCCTTTTCGTTTTTCGCGAAGATGAAAGTCATCAGACGTTCCTGGTTACGGTTCCATCCCAGATAAGTTGTGTAAGGAGCGATAACGGTGGCCGATAAACGCGGGTCACGCTGTTCGTACATCTCTTTTACTTTTTCCGATTCAGCCGGGATATCCAGTACTTCCGAACCGTCGCTGTTGACCGTGCATCTGAATACACGTTCCTTAACCTGGTTGTCGGAGTTGAAGCCGGGGAATACTTCGTCCCAGTCGAACGGGCGTCCGTCCTTGTATTCATACATGTCGACCAGGTTGGTGGAAGGTACCGTATTGTTCCAGCAACTGCCGTAGGAGTTACGGGTTCCGGCGTAGAAGCATAAAGGCATACCGTAGCTGTTTCCTGTTCCTCCCAGGTTGATGATGGAGAAAATCATTTCGGAACTGGTATGGCCCGTCGGAGTGAATAACTCAGCGAAGTCATCATGTAATGCATGTCCGGCCTGGGATTTTTCCAGGTTTTCGATGGCTTTGTCGTATTGTTTGTCGTACAGGTAAACCTTACCCAACAGGGCCTGGGCTGCTGACAATGTAACACGTCCGTAGTTTGCATCGTTCCATTGGTCGGGAAGCCCGGCGCCCAATGCCTTTTCCAGGTCGGCAAGGATAAATGCACGTGTCTCTTCTGCAGAACTTCTGGGTTTCAGCAGGTTGTTGAACTCTTTTTCCAGGTCGGTCGTTTCGTCGTATATGGGAAGTCCTCCGAAATAGTCCAACAGGTGGAAATAGATTAATGCACGGAGAAAACGGGCTTCACCTAACATCTGGTTTTTAGGCACTTCATCGATAGGAGCCTCACCGATGCTGCGGATAGCCAGGTTGGCACGCTGAATAGCGTTGTATCCGTTTTGCCATTTGCCGTTCAGGAATCCGGTACGCGGGGTACAGGTTCCCAGCTGAAGGGCTTCATACTGGTCATATCCGGCAGCAATATCGGAGTTGACGTCTATCATAAACATTTTACCGTACAGGTCGGTGTTTTTCAGGGAGGCGTAAACTCCCATAAGACCTTGCTTACACTGCTCTTCCGTCTGCCAGAAAGTACTGGAACTCAACTGGTCGTATGGAGCCCTGTCCAGGTCGTAACAGCCTGTCAATGTGAATAAGGCTGCTAAAAAAGACATGATATATTTTTTCATTTTATAATTCTGTTTATTAGTTAGACAATCTGATCAGAAGGTAACATTGATACCGATTACAGCTTGACGCATGGTCGGATAGGTAACGCCGCTCACTTCAGGGTCGTATCCTTTCCACTTCGAGAAAGTGAAGAAGTTTTCCAAACTTCCGTATACTCTGACTCTGTCCATATAGGCAACCTTGGTCCATTGGCTGGGCAGGGTATAACCTAATGTGATGTTACGAATTTTCAGGTACGCTTTGCTGGCAACCCAAAAGTCGGAATACTGTTCGTTACGAGTATCGCTATAGTCCAGCAGACGCGGATAACTGGCATCCGTACGGCCTTCGTACCAACGTCCGTCGATAACTTCCTGGTTCATCTGGTAACCCTGGCGGACACCACTTTTATACAAGTTGCTCAGATATACGTCCTTAATGCCGGCTACACCCTGAATCAATGTAGAGAAGTCAATGCCTTTCCAGTTGAATCCCAGGTTCACGCCATACGTGAAAGTCGGGTTCCGGCCGTCTCCGATAACGGTACGGTCATCATCGTTTACCAGTCCGTCACCATTCAGGTCTTTATACAGGATATCACCTTTTTGAGGAACTCCGTAAGGGAATACGACTTTACCTTCTACTTCCGGGTTATTCAACATCGTTTCAACCAGTGCCAGGTCTGCGTCTGTCTGGATGATACGGTCAATTTCGCGGACATACAAAGACCAGATAGGAAGTCCTTCCTTCAACATTCTGGCTCCGTCGTACGAAGGTTCGTCTCCTTTAAATTTATCGACATTGTTTTTGATGTAAGTGAAGTTGAAGCCTACATTATAGTCGAAATCCTTACCGACTCTGTCGGACCAGTTCACAGAGAACTCAACCCCTTTATTGGTTACCTGGGCGGCATTCTGCTTAGGAATTGTCGCGTTACCGTGAACCATTGGAGCCGGAAGGTCAATCAAAATGCCGTCTGTTTTCTTATTGAAGAATTCGAGACTACCGCTCAGACGATTGCCAAACATATTATAGTCAACACCCAGGTTGGTGATATAGGTCGTTTCCCAGGACAGATTGGCATTGGCGATGGCAGTTTGAGAAAGTCCCATTGCCACGGCACGGCCTAATACGTAGTTGGTCTGTGCATACAGCGACTGCGAGAGGTAGTTGCCGTCATTATCTCTGTTGCTTCCCAGGGTGTTGTTACCCAGCGAACCGTAAGAACCACGTATCTTCAGGTTATCCAGCCAGGTGAAGTCTTTCATGAAGTTTTCTTCCGAAATACGCCAGGCTGCAGAGAACGATGGAAAATAACCCCAGCGGTTATCTTTCTGGAAACGGGAAGAGCCGTCGGCACGAAGGTTGGCTTCCAATAAGTATTTGTCATCCCAACCCAGGTTGATACGTCCGAAGAAAGAGCGCATCGCCCATTCCGTAACATTACCGGTTGAGGAAGATTCGCCGATAGCTCCTCCGATTACACCCAGTGACGGGTCGAGCAAATCCTTACGGGTGGCACTGAAGTAAGAACGTTTGTATTGTTCCTGGCTGGCACCAATCATGATATTTGTGCTCAGGCGGTTATTCAGATAGTTACGTTCGTAGCGAGCGATGGCATCCATGAAATTCCTGTAGGTCTTTTCATTGTAATTATAGATGCTTGTCTGGCCCACACCATCTGTATATAACGTATTCGTCTGGAAATTATACATCGGGACGAAGTTTGGTTTCGAATCCTTTTGTTTGTCATAATAATCATAGGTATAAGAACCCTGGATAGTCAGACCTTTTAACGGAGTCAAAATCGCATACATACGGGTTTTCAGCGTGTTTATTCCGATGTTACCGCTCACATTCCTTAAACGATTATATGGATTGTTTGTAGCGTTCTGAGGGTCATCTTCATTATTGGCATTGATACCCAACCGGTTCTGGTCGTCCAAATAGGCGATACCCGGGTTTCCACCGGTTAAGCCGTAGGTATAGATATCGTTGATGTTCTCGCTGACCGGAGTTGTATTGGCTGTATATCCGCTCAGGTTTACACCGATTTTCAACCAGTCTTTTACCTGCGAGTCGCGATATTGGCACGGAGGCTGAAACGTTCGTATCCGCAATTTTCCAGGATACCCGGGTTGTTCAGATAGTTGAAAGAAGTATAATAAGTCACTTTTTCGGAACCTCCGGTTGCTGACAGGCTGTGTTGATGGGAAACACCGGTTTCATACACATCGAAGATATCGCTGTTAGGATATGCCAGATAGTTCGGAATACCATGCTCATTCAGACCGTTCGGGTCTTTCGACTTCTCACGCCACAAATTTATCACGTTCTGGGAGAAAGGTTCGGGCTTATTGCTGTTGCGCATCCCTTCATTCATATACTCCATGTAGCTGGCATAGTCGGTGACTACGTCGTATGGCTTGTTCAGGCTCTGGAAAGAAACATAACCGGTATAGTCGATTTTCATCCTGCCGGCCTTACCGGACTTGGTGGTAATCAGGATTACACCGTTTGCTGCACGTGAACCGTAGATGGCCGATGAGGCAGCATCCTTCAATACGCTGACTGTTTCCACATCCTGCGGGCTGACGCTGTTCAAATTACCTTCCACACCATCAATAATAACCAGGGGAGAGGAGTTGTTCAATGTTCCCTGTCCGCGTACCTTAATATCCGCATCACCGTTGTTGGAGGGGATATTGTTGCTGGATGTGATCTGTACCCCCGGTGCAGTTCCGGCCAAAGCCGTAGAGATGTTGGTTAACGGGCGGCTTTCGGCCATCTCGCTGACATTTACGGAGGTAACGGAGCCGGACAGGTTCACTTTCTTCTGTGTTCCGTAACCTACTACAACGACTTCGTCCAGTGCCTGGGAGTCTTCCGATAATTTAATCCGTAATGATTTCTGGTTATTCACCGGAATCTGTTGCTCCTTGAATCCGATAAATGAAACGACCAGTACGGAATTAGGTGATACTTCCAGGGTAAAGTTACCGTCCATATCGGTAATTGTCCCGTTTGTGGTTCCCTTCTCAACTACATTGGCGCCTGCTATCGGACCGAACTGATCTTCGACTACTCCATTAATAATGTATTTGGCTTGTTGAGAAGAAGCAGCAACAGGGTTCGGTAAGGCTGTACCCGTAGTTCCTGTTGCCGGACTGGCCGTTGCCAATCCTACAGATGCCAGAAGCAGGGTTGCTCCCAGGAACATCTGTTTTGATAAGTAAAAACGATTAAAATCCTTTGTCATAATAACACCAGATTTAGTTAATGATTAATTAATTGTTTACCCGGTTTACTGATTGTTTTTCCGTGAGTTCCAGCCTGGGTATCTGGCAAAAACCACATAGTTCTAATGGAACTACGCTGTTTTTTTGATTTGGATGGCGAAAGGATTGAAGATCAATTAGTATATAATGACTGTTGAAAACGGTGTGGATTTTAGGGTAACTTTAGGTGAGGCGCTGATAAATAAATGGAGAGCGGAGAAAGACAAATCATTGGTATTAGCGTTGCAGATACTGAAAAGATGTTTGGAATGATTAAATCATTACTGTTATTATTATTGAATATAGTTAACATTCTTATCCGGAGGCTAAATATACAAGGGCTTTAAAATAGGGGAGTTCTCGTTTTTTACAAATAAGCGTTGGACTATTAGTGCATATTAAATGGATAAATTAATACACTCATTAACATTAATAACATATATATTTGCATCGGTATGATTGGAGTTCCATTAGAACTAAGTTATGCCTTAATATATGTGAAAGCAGTTTACTGCAAAAGTGGTATCAAATACCTTAACAGACTAATACATACCTTTATTTACAATGAAATAAAAAGAACCTTTTGACCTGTTTTAATCTGTGTCCTTGGACGATAAGTGCATATGAAATGGATAAATAGGCGCCTCTGTTATGGACAATCTTTCTACCTTTGTGTTCAAAGCAAATAATAGTATCATGAGAACACAGAAATGTTTAACCTTATTTTGCCTGCTATTCGGAATAATAGCATCTGCAAATGCTTATGTCGAACGTGATCTGCTGCAAAAGGCGGCAGATATATCTGAATTGAAATCCGTTTTATTGATGGACCGGCAATGGGTTCCTTATCCGGATTATACCGATCGCACTGCCTGGGAGCAATTTTTGGGAGATTACAGGAATGATTACATCAAACAAGGAGAGAAACGTTTGGGTTATGAATGGAAAGTTGTTAAAGCAACCGACTATATCGAATATGAACGCAGCGGAAACCGGCGAATCATGGAAGATCCTTTCGGCAGTAATAACGGAGCCATAGCCGACTTGGTGATGGCCGAACTGGCAGAAGGAAAGGGTCGCTTTATCGATCAGCTGATCAATGGTGTCTTTCAGTCCTGCGAGATGACTTCCTGGGCATTGTCGGCGCATTTAAGCGCACAGCATTCAAAACGTTCTTTACCCGATTATAAAGAAGATGTGATCGACCTGACTGCCGGCGACCTGGGTTCCTTATTGTCCTGGACTTATTATTTCTTCCATGCCGAATTTGATAAAGTAAATCCTGTTATTTCCGAGCGCCTGCGCCATGAGTTGCAGAAAAGAATACTGGATACTTATATGAAAGAAGATCGTTTCTGGTGGATGGCCTTCAATTACAAACCCGGAACTTTGGTCAACAACTGGAATCCGTGGTGTAATTTTAATGTACTGCAATGTTTCCTACTGTTGGAAAACGATAAAGAGAAGCTGGCAGAAGCCGTTCATCGTACAATGGTCTCTGTCGATAAGTTCATCAACTATACCCATTCGGACGGAGCCTGTGAAGAAGGTCCTTCTTATTGGGGACATGCTGCGGGAAAGATGTATGATTATCTGCAATTATTGTACGACGGAACCGGTGGAAAGATCAGTTTGTTCGATCAGCCGATCATCAAAAATATGGGTGAATATATTGCCCGCTCCTATGTAGGGAATGGCTGGGTGGTTAACTTTGCGGATGCCTCGGCGAAAGGTGGCGGAGATGCTCCGATTATTTTCCGCTACGGAAAGGCGGTAGGCAGTGATGTGATGATGCAGTATGCCGCTTATCTGAACAGCCTGTCAACCAGAAAATCACTTTCTTCCGGGAGAGATATGTTCCGCACCTTACAAAGTCTCCTGTATGCAAAGGAGATGGGAGAGGCGGAGCCTTCGTATCAGTCTCCGGCTTATACCTGGTATCCTGAAACGGAATTTTGTTATATGACGAACAAAGCCGGTTTCTTCCTGGCTGCGAAAGGTGGATATAACAATGAAAGCCATAATCATAATGATGCCGGAACTTTTTCTTTGTATTCAAATACGACTCCGGTATTTATCGATGCCGGTGTCGGCACTTATACCCGGCAGACATTCAGTAACGAACGGTATACGATCTGGACAATGCAGAGCAACTATCATAACCTGCCGATGATAAACGGAGTACCCCAGTCGTTTGGTTCCCGGTATAAAGCGACTGCGACTTCTTTCGACCCGAAGCGGATGACTTTTACCGCTAATATTGCTACCGCTTATCCTGAAGAAGCCGGGGTAGACAAATGGATTCGCTCATATACATTAAATAAGAATAAGGGCGAAGTGAAGATTCAGGATTCATTTACCCTGAAAGAGTTGAAGGAACCGAATCAAGTCAATTTCCTGACCTGGGGTAAGATCGATGTATCTTCGGAAGGAATCGTCCGGATAGATGTAAACGGAGAAAAGGTGGAATTGCTGTATGATAAAAATACTTTCACCCCGTCTGTAGAAACGGTCGCATTGGATGACTCGCGTTTATCCAATGTATGGGGAAAAGAAATCTATCGTCTCTCCTTGAATGCCCGAAAAATGGTAAAATCCGGGATTTATACATTTACAATTAAACAAAACAATAAATAAAAGAAGAATGAAAAATTGGATCGCTTTAGCTTTCTCCGCATTCCTGATCTCTTGCGGGGGAACACCTAAAACTGTAGAAAAGAGTTTTATTGACGAGAATATCGATTTCGCCCGTGCACAGCTCGGTAACGAGATAGAAGTCATTGAAGCCAGTGGTAAATGCCTGAATCCTGTGACGCTGAAAAAGGATAGCTCAGTTTATTATTGCGGCTATGGAGACTGGCGCAGTGGGTTCTTCCCCGGCTCGGTGTGGTATCTGTATGAACTGACGGGCGATACGGCCTTGCTTCCGCTCGCTCAGAAATATACATGGGCCATAGAAGAAGCCAAGAATCTGACCTGGCATCATGACATCGGGTTCATTGTTAATTGTAGCTTCGGTAATGGTTTGCGTCTGACAGCCGATCCGTCTTATAAAGATGTGATGGTACAGGCAGCCAAGTCATTATCGACCCGTTTCCGTGAGGCTCCCCAGGTAATCCAGTCATGGAATGTGGATAAAGGATGGCAGTCGGAACGTGGTTGGGAATGTCCGGTGATTATCGACAATATGATGAACCTGGAGCTGATGTTCGAAGCGACCCGTCTGTCCGGTGATTCCTCTTTTTATAACATAGCGATTGCTCATGCAGACCGTACGTTGCAGGAACATTTCCGTCCGGACGGCAGCTGTTACCATGTCATCGATTATAGTCTGAAAGATGGTTCAGTCCGTAACCGTCATACGGCACAAGGATATGCGCATGAATCGGCCTGGAGCCGCGGACAGGCGTGGGCTATTTACGGATTCGTTGTTTGCTACCGTGAAACGGGTGATCGCAAATATCTGGACCAGGCGTTGAAAACATTCAATTTCATGAAGAATCATAAGGCAATGCCGGCTGACCTGATCCCTTATTGGGATATGGATGCACCGAATATTCCGAATGAACCGCGTGATGCTTCTTCAGCTTCCTGTATCGTTTCCGCATTGTATGAAATCAGTACGATGGATGTGGAAGATGCCGCAGCGTATAAGACGTATGCCGACAGTATCATGACTTCGCTGGGCTCTCCGGCTTACCGGGCTGCCTTGGGTACGAACGGAAACTTTCTCCTGATGCATTCCGTAGGCAGTATTCCTCATAACTCGGAAATAGACGTTCCGTTGAACTATGCCGATTACTATTTTATGGAAGCGTTGAAACGTAAGAAGGAGTTAGAATCGAAATAATATTTTCTTATGAGAAAAGGTATGAAATGGATATGCGGAGCAGCTGTCATTCTGATGATGGCTGCCTGCAATACGAGGCCGGCAGATGAATGGCAGTTGGTCTGGGAAGAAAACTTTGACCAGGCAAACGGGTTGGATACGACAAACTGGTCAAAAATTCCCCGTTGGGCACCGGAGTGGGCAAAATACATGTCTGACAGTGAACTCTGTTATGATTTGGTTGACGGTAATCTTGTTTTGAAAGGTTTAATCAATCCGGACCGCTCGACCGATACGGTTCCTTACATTACCGGAGGCATCTATACCAAATATAAGCGTGCTTTCCATGGAGGCCGGTTAGAGATAAAAGCACAGCTGGGATGTGTCACCGGGGCATGGCCTGCCATCTGGCTAAAACCGTTTGAAGAAGCGAAGTATCCCTGGCCGTCGGGCGGCGAGATAGATATCATGGAGCATCTGAATTATGATAGCATTGCTTATCAGACAGTTCATTCTACTTATACGCATAACCTGAATATCAAGAAAGACCCGCCTCAGGGAAGTACCGGGCCTATCGATCCGGCAGGTTATAATGTATATGCCGTAGAAATGTATCCGGATAGCCTCGTTTTCTTTATAAATGATGTACGAAACTTTTCATATCCCCGCATAGAAACCGATAAAGAAGGTCAATTCCCATTTGACAAACCCTATTATCTGTTAATTGATATGCAGCTGGGTGGCCCTTGGGTCGGTCCTGTCAACCCGGAAGATCTTCCGGTCGAGATGAAGGTCGACTGGGTTCGTTATTATCAGAAGAAAAAATAATCATTGAAGGCAGGCATTAGTCTGCCTTCTTTTTCTTGTATTCCGCCGGTGTCGTATCGAACTGTGCTTTGAAGCAACGGGTGAAATAACGGGGGGAACCAAAACCCAGCATGTCGGAGATCTCGGCAATCTGCAAATCCTGACGGGTTATCAACAAGGTGGCGGCCCGCTTCAGTTTACAATTCAGGACGAAATCGTTCGGTGTCATTCCGGTCAGGGCCTTGAACTTGGCATAAAGCGAGCTGCGGCTCAATCCCAGTTCTTTAGCCAGGGTATTCATGTCGAATTCCATATTACTCAGGTTTTCTTCTACGATTCGGTTTACCGTGTCCATAAACTTCTGGTCGATCGGGTTGCTGGCCAGCGATTGCGTATCGAAATCCCTTTGCTCGTTGAACTTCTTTTGCAGGATAATACGGTTGCGCACTAGGTTGTTACAACGGGCAAGCAGCACTTTGGCATTGAACGGCTTGCTGATATAATCGTCGGCTCCCCGCTGCAAACCTTCTATGCTTTGCTCTGCCGAACCGAGCGCTGTCAACAGGATGACCGGTATATGGCAGATGTCGAAATCGTTCTTGATCTTCAGGCACATTTCGGTTCCCGACATTTCAGGCATCATGATGTCGCTGACGATGATATCCGGCTTTTGGGAACGTGTGATCTCCAGTCCCTCTTTTCCGTTCCGTGCCAGTAAGACATTATAAACCGGCGAGAACAGCGAGTTCAGTATCTGGAGTAACTCTTCGTTGTCATCGACCAACAGAACGGTGTAAGTAGCATCCGTCTCGGCCAGCGATAACTCGGAGGTACTTTCGGGAATTTCCTGGGTCAGGCTTTCCGGCAGTATCTCGTTGCGGATCATCTCTTTCTCCGGTTGCACAAACTGGCATTCGCCTTCTTTGAAATGGCTTCGGCCTTTCGGCAGATGCACGATGAATATACTTCCGTATCCCGGCGTACTTTCTACTTGTATTTTTCCATGATGCAATCCGATGATGCTCTTGGTTAGTGACAGGCCGATACCTGTGCTCGGCTGCGATATTCCCGATGAGTTATTTCCTGCCTGGTAGAAACGGTCGAATATCTTGTCGATATCTTCTTTGCTGATACCGATACCGTTGTCTATGATTTTTATGATGATCGCCTGGTCATTCTCTTCGACGACCATTTCGATGGCTGCACCCGGTTTTGAATATTTGAATGCGTTCGACAGCAGGTTGTAGAATACCTTCTGCATTTGTTTGGGGTCGAACCAGCATTCGATATCTTCCGCTCCAGAGGTGAACTGATAAGTTACTGAACGGCTGGAAGCGTATTCGTAAAAAGAGAGATAGATCTCTTTCAGGAAAGGGATAATGTTTTGTTCGTATACTTTCAGTTTCACATGGCCTTGTTCCAGTTTGCGGAAATCCAGCAACTCACTGATCAGCATCCGCATATTGTGCGTATTCCTATATATCTTCAGCAGTTTGTTGTAGGTGGATGGGGCTACCGAACTGCTTTGCAGCAAGAGTTCGATCTGCGAAATGATCAGGGTGAGCGGTGTCCGGAACTCATGCGAGATGTTTGAAAAGAACTGTAGTTTAGCCTGGTTCAGTTCCTCGATCCTCTCTTTTTCTTTTCGTTCAAACTCCAATGAAGTTCTGAGCAGCAACTGTGACTGTTTGAAGCGGAAGAAACCGTAGATCAACCCGCCGCCGACCAGCACGTATAAGAGATAAAATAACGGTGTGGCATAGAGCGGGGAATGGATCGTGATGCCCATCCGGATCGTTTGTGGTTCGATCTTTGTGTCGTATTGTTTCTCACGCACGACCAGGGTGTATTTGCCCGGATTGAGGTTCGTGTACTGGATGCTGTTGTCGGTATTGCTGATCCATTTGTTGTCGAAGCCTTCCAGCATGTATTCGTAAGCCGTCTCTTTCAACGTATTGATATAGTTGTTCGAGTTGAACGAGATGATGAGGTTGTTCTGATTGTGGTTCAACTCTATTTCCTGCGTATAAGGCAAAGCGTCGGAGAGAACCCGTGAACGGTCGGAAGGATTAACTAATTCATTGTTGATATATAATTCGGAGAAATATAACCGGTAGTCTTTTGCTGGCCGGAACAAGTCCTGTTCGAAGAACGTACTTAAACCGTCTATCCCTCCCACAAAGATTTCGCCGTTCGGGCTGACCAGCAGGCCGCATCCTTTGTTGATTCCGGAAACAGGAAGTGCGGTGCCCAGTTCTACCACCTTAAATAACTGTTGTTCCGGGTCCAGGAAAGAGAGTCCTTTATCACCGGATATGATCAGGTAACCTTGTATCGATTCTTTGATGTCGTAGCAATAGTTGCTCAGGATCATACTGTTTTCGGTGGTATATCCGCTGAAAGTATGGCTCTTCTCATCATACAGATAGAGCCCGGCTCCAAGCGTCCCGAAGAAGATACGTCCTTTTTTGTCCTCATAGATGGCAGATACCGGCTGGTTTCCCAATCCGTTTTCGCCGCAACGGAAGACAGTCCTGTCTTCCTGGTTATTCAGCTTGATCTTGTTGATGACTCTTCCTGTTGTTATCCATATATAATCCTGCGAGTCGATCAGGAAACAATGATTACCGTATTGCTTACCTCCTTCGAAAGTAGGGGTGATCTTTTCGGTATCGAGATCCATTTTGACGCATCCCCATTGCGTCAGGAGAACCAGGTATTTGTCTTTCCAGATGGCCATCTGATTGATACGGTCGCCGGCTTTTACGGCATACGAAGGGTCTTCGAAATAAGGATTCCGGAACCGTTTCTTCGGGATATCGAATATGGATAGTCCGCCGGTGTGGGTACCGATGTAAAGCTTATTGCGGTTGGCACTGTAGGCAATAGATTTCAGATTGTCATGAGCGATAGAGTTTCTGTCGGGATCGGCCATGAAATAGGTAAATGTTTTCTTTTTCCGGTCGAAGAGGTTTAGCCCGCCGCCTTCGGTGCAGATCCAGATATTATCGTCTTTATCTTCCGTCATATGTCCGACAAAAGGGAAACTGATGCAGTCTTTCCTTGTTTTGTCTGCCGTATAAATCGTGAAAAGATCCATTTCAGGATTGAAATAGTGGACACCCCCGTAATAAGTACCCAGCCAGATGCTTCCCTGCCGGTCTTTGTAAACTGGGAAAACGGAGGAGTGGGCGAGGCTTCCGGGAAGGTTGTCGCGGGTATACACCTGGAAATGATCATTGTAGGGATTATATTTGTTTAGTCCGGTGAAGGTCCCTATCCAAAGGTTACCGGAGTTGTCTTCAACGATTCCCCTTACCTGGTTGCTGGATATATTGTTATCGTTGTGCGGATCGAAGCGGTAGCGTTTGAAATTACCCGACGGTTCCCGTTTGTAAAGTCCGTTCATACGGGCGGATATCCATAGGTTCCTATGTGAATCTTCGTATAAGGCATAAATATCTTCACTAGGAATGATATAGGCAAGGGGCTTGTCTTCCTCTTTCATATATAATCCTGAATTAGTCCCTATCCAGCAGCGTTTTTGGGAATCGACCATGATACAGGTTGCATGTTGGTTGGAGAGTTCCAGTTTGAAGCGGAAACGAAGTTCTTCCGTCTGTGTATCCCAGACAAAGATAGAATCGGACGCGTTCACCCAAAGTTGTTCGCCGCTGAAAGCGATCGCATTCACCCATGCTTGTTTCAGGCAGGAAAACTGCTGGG
Source organism: Parabacteroides caeci (assembly GCF_023656795.1). Lineage (NCBI taxonomy): Bacteria > Pseudomonadati > Bacteroidota > Bacteroidia > Bacteroidales > Tannerellaceae > Parabacteroides > Parabacteroides caeci. Next base: position 118,041 of record NZ_JAMOKT010000011.1, on the reverse strand, counting down.
AGCGCAGGTTGTATCGTACCAGGGAATTATCCGAATTGAAATAAATATTCCCCTGGTTGTCTCCGGTTATGAAGTCGATGCTGTTACCGACGGGTGTATCCTTCCCGTATTCATTCTTTAATGTCGGTTTATATGAAGTCACGTGAACACCGTCGAAAACGCTTAACCCTTCTTCCGTCCCGAACCACATGCGGCCCAGTTCATCCTGATAGATAGACATGACAGAGAGTTGCGAAAGTCCTTCTTTCATCCCGATATGTTTGAAATAGATAGGGAAGGCGTAAGACAAGGTATGCAGAAATATGAAAAGGATGATTGATTTTCTCATGGCTTTTACATTATTTGAAGGCGAAGATAATGATAAATTCTGAAACAGCTTTACGTATCAGGTCATATAAAATGGTATCTTTGTAAATCAATGTAACCAATAAACTGCTACATATTATGAAACCAGATTTCGATTATGATGAATTCCCGGGTAGTTTTGCCCATTGTCTCAACGAGAAATGCGTGCGTCGTGATACCTGCCTTCGGCATCAGGTATGGCTTCGTGTTCCTCAAACGCGCGGAGGTGTATATATTATCAATCCGGGGCACCTTGCATCTCTCACCGGCGAAGAGTGTCCTTTCTTCCTGCTCGACCAACCGCAGCGGTTCGCCAGAGGCATAACCTGCCTGTTCGATGATATCCCTTTACGAAAGGCCGAGACTATCAAATCACAGCTTATTGCCCATCTGGGACGTAATACCTATTACCGCTGTAAACAAAAGAAGCGCCTGGTCAGGCCGAAAGAGCAGGCATATATCAAAAAGCTGTTCCTTGCCCAAGGCATTACCGAAGAGCCGCAGTATGACGAATATATGGAGTATTATGATTTGGATAGAGATTGATTCATAGTCTGTTACGGACTACTGAATGAACTACCCGTATAGATGCAGAAATATCATATATTGTGATACCATATTCTCATATATTATACGAATGTTGTATCATAATATATGAGAATATGGTATCCTAATATAAGATACAGAAGTTGTCTGGTTGCGGAATGAAAAACAGGTGCGCTTACGTTCTCCGAAAGATCGGATTTCTTGGATTTTTGTGCTTGAAAATGGAAAAAGCCGTAATAGTATGGATTTTTTGCTTCCGATAAATAATAATATTAATGTACGCGCATGTACATTATATATAAGACATTTAATATTTCTCTAACGGATTAAAGACGGAGATGACTGTGTAGCTATTGAATTATAAAACGTGAAGTGCGAAAAAGGACTGACTAATTTAAAGGTTCCTTTTTTCTAGTCACAAAATTACAACAATCTTTTTAACCACCACTCTTTTTCCCTATATTTTTTTCTTTCTCTATATCCTTTCTTATCAACAGAATAACAAAGTTAGTACAAAATTCGACCTTTCCGGTATGAACTCAAATCATGCACTCGAAAATGACGAGAAAAAAGGAACGTTTAAACTCGTCATTTAACATTTGGCAGTCTCTGAACGGATCCGTGAAATGGACTTTTATAACACTATTATTAATATTAAATTTATTGATTATGAACAAAAAGTTTTTTACTTTGATGGCTGCCGCCTTGGTGACCGGATCAGTAGCTGCGCAGACTTATGATGCAGGTACTGATTTTGAGTATCGCTTGGGTACTACCGGCTATACAAACATCGTTGGTTCCGGTGCTAATAATCCGGTTCTGAATCCTGGCGCTACTCCTCTTGCAACTATTACTGGTGCTGAGTGGAACAAAAATGTCAACAAAATTAACTCTGATTACTGGTATCAGTTAGAAGTTAATGATCCTTCTACTGATGCTGCGGACGTTTTGATTCAGGAACGCGACGAACTGACTGGTAAAATCTATTTACGTGTTGTAGAAAAAACGGTAGCTGCTAAAGCTCCTCTGACTGCTTCTTTGTGGAAGATTGAATACAGCAAAGAAGATGGTGTAAGTGGCGGTTATTTTACTTTCGTGAATAAAGAAACCGGCTATAAGCTGTCTTTCGATCAGCTTCTTGCTGCAAATGGTCAGGTAGAAGCATTGGGTAAAGGTGTCTCTGATTGGACTTGGTATCTCAGCAATGATAACGGTTCTGCTGCAATGGATTGGGCTACATTGTATTCTGTTTATACAGATGCTAATGGCAAAAAGCAGATCATGTATTTGAATAAAGCTGCGGCTGGTGTGGCTACTACAATCAATACATCTTTAAAGACTAACGGTTATGACTGTAAGACTTCTACTGGTGCTGATGTAGCAGAAACATCATTAGTAGCTGTTCAGATAGGAGATGTTCCTGCTAGTATTTCTACTTTGAACGCTATGCAGATCAAGCCGGTTATGGCTGCTCCTTTCTTCATGACTAAAGAAGATTTCAACAATCGTTTGGATTCAGACGGTGACGGAAGCTTCAAGTTTACAGTAGCAGAAGAAGGCGTAAAAGGCGAAGAAGTTTTAGAACAGGAATTTGTTGCAGAAGAAGGTTTAGTTGCTAATCCGGAAACTGAATTTGGAGCTGATTATAAATACTTCAATTTGTCATTCAAGGCTGGTGCAAATTATTTGCAGATCGGTACAGAACGCTATGAAGAAAATAAACTTCCGAGTGTATCTCCTAGCGTGAAAGTAATCGCTGCTCCTGCTCCTGCAACAACAGCAGACAAGTATTTGAAAGCTCGTGCAATGTTCCGTGCTACTTATTATCCATCAGAAGACCGTGTATTCATCGAACCGCTGAATGCTGGTATCATGACAGATAAGGAATATAATGATGGAACAGCGTTTGCTTCATGTGCTGCTGCAACTAGCTTTACAGTAAAAGGTACTAGCGGTCAGCTAACATCTGCTAACTCTGTTGTTAATGCAAGTGTAAATGATTACAAAGAAAAATCTGTTTCTTTTACAGCAGTAAAATTGGATGATGGTAGCAAAGTTATTACTGTAGCTCCCGCTTCAAAAGACGGTTTTGCTATTGTAACTTCTATCGAACAGGCATTCTCTTACCTGCAGCGTGCAGAATTTGCTTCTAATCTTTATACTATTAAAGATGGTAGCGAATATATCGTATGCAACTTCGCCGGTGACATGCAACTGGATGTTCCGACAGAAAATCAGAACTACAACAATATGCCTGCAACTATGTGGACTATTGAGAAAAAAGGTAACGAACAGGTAATTGTTAAGAACCGTGAATTCGGTGTTTCGACTGTATTCGAAGGTCAGCTTTATGTAAAAGATGGCAAATATTTCGCTATCGATAAAAACTATACAGGTTTTACTGCTGTTAAATTGAATGATCGTGAAGCATATGATATTGCTCCTGTTACTGCTGAAAATGCATTGACAAGTGCAGATCATGGTTACTATAACGCAGGTGACAAATTGTTAGTTAACAAATTCACTTTCGAATTCAACGATAATCTGGTTGACGATCACTTCCTGAACCTGACTGAAGGTAACTTCTTCGTTCCTACTAAGGGTGTAAATAGTTATTACGAATTCTATGAAGCAGGTACTGTAACATTTGGAAGTAAAGTTGCTGATCTTCCTGCTTTGTCAAGAAAAGCATATACTGTAAAGGTATTGGATGAAACATTGATCGACAACGACAAGACTTGGATTTATCTGGTTGTTGAAAACGGCAAGCCGACTTACTACAAAGCAATGACTGAAGCCGAAGGTACAGCTGCTGGTCTGGAAAAAGCACGTTTCTTCTTCAAATCAGACGAAATAATGGGTGAAGCTGAAACTGAAACATATGTATTGATCAAAACAGACGGTACTACTGCTAACGCTGCTATCAGCCAGGCTTCTTTGGAATCTACTTCTAAATTGGCTTACGATGACTTAAATAACATTCCTAGCGAACCGAGTTCAACATTTGCTATCGCTTTGGCTGATGTTAAATTGTATCGTGATCTGACAGCTGACAAGACTGTTAAGTTCTTCTTGAAGAGAGGTGCTGCTAACGAATATCTGTATGAAGGAAATGGAAATGAAACGTTTGGATTCCTTGGATTAACATCTGAAGGTGTTCACCAGGCTGAAGGTTACAATCCTTCAATGGCTTCATTCAAAGTTTCTGATCATGCTGGAATTATGCCTGAGTTCTTGTTCGCTGTAGATACAGCTACTGTAGCTGATGGTTACTGGTGTGATATTCATGGTTACGAAGTAACAGATCCTTGTGGACATGCTGATCCTTATAAAGGTTATATGACAGGTCGCTTCCTGATCAATATGAAAAATTATGGTAAGGATTACAAATTTGAAAGCTATGATCGTCTGGGCTTCGTAGAAGGTATTTATCAGGGTGGTAAACTTTATATCCTGTCTAACGATCCTTTGAAACAAGATGTTACTCTTGCAAGCCTGAAGGTTGCTGAAGAAAAAGGTGGTGTTATCGATCCTGCTAAGTTAGCTAAATTGACTCCTGTAGCATTAGACTCACCTTATACATTCTCTTTGCGTCTGATCAACAGAGGTGACGAAGAAAACTTCTTCATCGAATCAGAACGTGCAGCAGCAGGTTCATTCACAGGTGGATGGATTAAAGTACAGAACGGTTGCCCGGTTATTGCACGTCACACTGCAACAAGCGGTTCTTCTGAAGATCATGAAGGTACTAATGGCTCTATCGACGAGATCATGCGCGATGCTCAGATCTTCACATTGTCTGAAGGCAACGACGTACCTACTTCAAATGATGCAATCGAAGCAGTTTCAGCTGTTAAGGTTGTAACTGTAGAAGGTGGTGTTCAGGTATTGAACACAGCAGGTAAGACTGTAACAGTTGCTAATGTATTAGGTCAGACTGTAGCTAGTACAGTTGTTTCTTCTGATAACGCTACAATCTCTGCTCCTGCAGGTGTTGTATTCGTTACAGTTGAAGGCGAAGCTGCTGTTAAAGCAATCGTAAAATAAGCAATTATTTATAATCAAAATAATTCTAAATTGTTTACCGCGAGGTGTTTCAAATACCAATTACCCTGTGACAGGTGAACAAGCGGTAAATATTAATACTAAAGTAATGAAATAAAGTTCTTCTGTTCAACCTCTGTGAAGAGTGAAAACAGACAAAAAAACAAGCCTCGGGAGATTCGTCTTCCGGGGCTTTGTGTTGTTTAGTCAAAATGTTTTGACTAAATTCGCCCGTCCTTAAGGAGATACACGTGGAATATTATGAAGAACAAATAGTAAGAGGGGTAAAGGAGGGTGATGAGAATGCTTTCCGGATACTTTATGATAAGTATTATCATCGTCTGTTCTGTATCTCCCGGCAATATCTGCAAGATGAATTTCTGGCTGAAACGATTGTATCGGATGTGTTTTTCCATCTTTGGGAAAATCGTAAAACAATAGATATACAAATCTCTCTGAATGCGTATCTTATACGTATGGTCCGGAATTTTTCCCTGAATTATTTACAGAAGAATTATGTCGGGAGGGAGGTCAGTCTGAATGATATGAATATGACTTCCCCTTTGTTATTTCTTTCGGATGAATACCCGTTAGGGCGTTTGATGGAAAAGGAACTGATGGATAAAGTGCAGGAAGAGATTGAACGCCTGCCGAAAGAAACACGCCAGGTTTTTATTCTCAGCCGCCTGGAAGAATTGAAACATGACGAGATTGCAGCCCGTCTGGGCATTTCGGTCAATACCGTCAAATATCATATAAAACAAGCATTATCAATATTGCGTGATCGTTTAAAAGACTATCTGATAGTGCTTTTAGTCTGCTTCGTGAAATATTTCTGAAAAAAGTGAGTTTTTTCACTACCCCATTTCTCTACTATTCTTGTCTACCTTATAACAACATAGAAAATGAATAAAACGGAACAAACATATTATCCCGATGACCTGATTACCGCTTATTTGAATAATGAGCTGAATAAGGAACAGCGCGTTGAACTGGAGCAATGGGTGGCTGCCGACACTGCCCATAAACAATATTTCTATGAAATGACCGAAGTGTGGCTGGCTGCCAACGCTGCTTCGGGGACCCAAGAAGAGAGCAACCGTGCTTTTCAACATTTCCGGGGACGAATCTCCGTATTGCAAAAGAAGAAACGCTTTTCATTGCGTTTTGTCAGAGTGGCGGCGGCAATATTTGCAGGTATCCTGTTGTTGGGAGGAGGTTATTATTGGGGGTATAACCATTTCGATCCATCTTCCTTATATGCGATGCAGACGGTTGAGGTTCCTATAGGATCACGTAGCCGGATCGTTTTGCAGGACGGAACGGTGGTTTGGCTGAACGCGGGAAGTAAATTGAGTTATACTGGCGGTTTTTCCCATCAGGACCGCCATGTCCGGCTGGAAGGAGAAGGCTATTTTGAAGTGACCCGCAATGAAAAACTGCCTTTTATAGTGAATACCAGCGATCTCGATGTAAAGGTACTGGGAACCAAGTTTAGCGTGAAAGCATATACTGACGAAGAAAACATAGAGGTGATATTGGCGGCAGGATCTGTTAATTTGTTGAACATAAAGAATCCGGATGAATCGCTGATCATGAAACCGGAGCAACAGGTTATATATAATAAGGAAACCGGAATAACCGATATACACAAAGTGCCGGCATCATTAGCCGGACATTGGACAACCGGTGCGCATTTCTTTAATGAACAGACCCTGGAACAGATAGTCAGAGAACTGGAAAAGTCATTCGATGTCACCTTTATCTTTAGAAATGAAGAGAAGAAGAAGTTAATCTTTTACGGTGATTTCAGAGTGGATGATTCGCTGGATGACATATTGATGATCATGTCCAGCAGTGGAAAATTCAAGTACAGAAAAACGAATAATATTATAGAGCTCTATTAAAACAAAGTAGTATTAACTTAAAAAAGAAAGGAGAATAGATACGGAAATCAACCATGTGAATAAAAAGCGAATCGGAAAATGTTGGTACCATTTCCCGATTCAGATAGTCGTTAAACTTTTTTGTTATTAAAAACAACAATACAAAATTATGGAAAACATTCCTTATGAGAAAATTAGAGCAACATTATTTGCTCATAAAAAAACATTATTTATTACAGGCTTATGTACTGTACTTATAGCAGGTAGCGGACAATCTGCTTTTGCGGCACTGCCACAGGAAAAGAAAATAACCTTGAATGTCCGGAATATTACAGTGAAAGACGCAATAGAAACTGTAAAAAAACAGAGTGGCTATTCTTTTTTCATCGATACGAAAGAGGTACAACTACACAAACAGATCAGTGTTAATCTGACAGGTAAATCCATTTCTGAAGCATTGGATATTATTTTCAGTGACCAACCGGTCAAATATGAGATTAAGGGAAGACATGTCATTGTAACCGGAAAGGACGTATTGGTTCCCAGTGAGAACATGGCAAAAGACATCCGGATCTCGGGTGTTGTAAAAGATGAGTTGGGCGAACCTGTTTCAGGAGCTAATGTAGTCGTGAAAGGACAGGTACTGGGAACTATAACAGATATGGATGGCCGTTATTCCCTGAATGTCCCGGCTAAGTCGGTATTGGTGGTAACATTTATCGGTTATAAGACAAAAGAAGTGCCGGTAGGCAAACAGTCTGTGATAAATGTAACTTTATCAGAAGATGCCGAGTTGCTTGACGAAGTTGTAGTGACGGCTTTGGGTATCAAACGGGAGGAGAAAGCGTTGGGATATTCCGTCCAGAAAGTAGGCGGCGAACGCCTGGCTGCCGTAAAAACAGTAGATGTGGCTACTTCACTGACCGGTAAGATTGCCGGATTGAATGTGCAGAACAGCACGGAATTTAACACAACTCCCGATTTGTCATTGCGCGGGGAGAATCCGTTGTTGGTCATAGACGGGATACCTTATGGTAATATGAAACTACAGGATGTCGCTTCCGATGACATCGAATCCGTAGACGTTTTGAAAGGAGCTACGGCCTCTGCCCTTTATGGAGCCAGGGGATCTTCCGGAGCCATTATGGTGACAACGAAAAGAGGTTCGGAAGATGGGTTGAATATTTCGATAAACAGCAATACGATGTTCAATGCCGGTTATTTGAAGTTTCCGGAGGTACAGTCTTCCTATAGTGGCGGACAGGGCGGCAAATATAATCCGACCGACTTTGTCTGGGGGGATAAGCTCGATATAGGCCGTACGGCTCTCCAATATGATCCTTATACCTTTGAATGGCGTGAGATGCCGTTGACTTCAAAAGGAAAAGACAACCTGAAGAATTTCCAGGAGACGGGATTTGTAACCAACAATAACGTGAGCGTCACACAAAAAGGAAAGTACGGTAGTTTCCGTACCTCGCTGACCCACGTCTACAATAAAGGTCAGTGGCCGAATGCGAAGTTGAATAAGATAACTTATACGGCTGCCGGAAATATGAATTATAAAGGATTCGACCTGGATGCAAGTCTTACTTACAACAAGCGTTTTTCTCCCCAGGGAGAGGGTACAGGATACGGAGGTCTCGGTTATATCTATAACTTGCTGGTGTGGACAGGTCCGGAATGGGATATCCGTGATTATAAGAACTATTGGCGGGTAAAGGATCAGGAACAGAACTGGTATAACGACACGTATTATAATAACCCTTATTATATAGCGAACGAAATTATCGCTTCAAGCGATTTTGACAAAGTAAACGGTTTTGTTTCCGGTAGCTATGAAATAACTCCCTGGTTGAAAGCGACACTGAGATCCGGCCTGGATGTTTATACCACCCGCAAGGAATGGCGTAACCCGATCGGAGCCTACGGTGCATGGGACAAAAAGGGATATTATGAACTGCAAACACCTAACGGTTATAGCATCAATACCGATTTTATGTTGATGGCGGATCATAAGTTCGGAGACTTTTCTGTTGATGGCTTTGTCGGAGGTAACATCTATTTCTATCAGGATAATACACATACCAGTACAACAAAGAACGGTTTGCTGGTTCCCGGTTTCTATTCTTTGAATGCCTCGGTCGATCCTCCCGGAACTTCTGCCGGTATGAAAAAGAAACAGGTAAACAGTTTATTTGGTAAGGCATCCGTTGCCTGGAAGAGCACTTTGTTCCTGGATGTGACCGGACGTAACGATTGGTCGTCTTCTTTACCTTCTGAAACCCGTTCATATTTCTATCCGTCGGTAGCAGGTAGTGTCGTTCTTTCCGAGTTTATTCCGATGCCGTCCTTTATCGACTTCTGGAAAGTAAGAGGGTCCTGGACTATGTCGAAAGCCGATACCGATGTGTATGCCACCAATAACACGTACTCCATCTCTACAAATACCTGGGATGATATGACCAGTGCCTCTTATCCTTCAACTATTCGGGGAAAATCAGTTAAGCCGAGTACTTCCAAATCGTATGAATTGGGAACAATGCTGACATTCTTTGGCAAACGACTGGTTTTGGATGCCGCTTATTATAATAAGTATTACTATAACCGGATTGTGAACGCAACACTTAGTGCAGCTACCGGCTTTAGTAATACGCAGGTAAACTCTAAAGAAGAATATGTAAGACGAGGCGTCGAAATACAATTGAGCGGCGATATTATAAAGACTAAGGACTGGGCCTGGAATTCTACATTCAACTGGGCATTGGACAGACGGTATTTTGCTAAACTCGACCCGGATTTTTCATCCCAAAAGCCTTGGATAAAGGAGGGAGCCCGTACGGATTATGTGACTTATGCCGATTACGAATATGATAAAGAGGGCAATATGATCCATGAAGCCGGTTATCCGCTGCTGAGTAAGTATTCTACTCATCATGGTTTTTCAGGTCCTGATTGGATCTGGGGATGGGTCAATACGGTCTCTTATAAAGACTTTACGTTGAGTTTCACGATCGACGGTCGCGTAGGCGGTGTAGCTTATTCAAAGACAAATCAGTCTTTGTGGAATACGGGAGCTCATATCGAAAGCGACAACCAGTGGCGTTACGATGAAGTGGTGAATGGGAAAAAGAATTATGTCGGACAGGGGGTGAAAGTAGTTTCCGGTACGGTTCAGTATGATTCGGATGGAAACATCACGTTCGACGACCGGGTGTTTGCTCCTAATGATGTAGAGGTCTCTTACGAACAATATACCCGCGAATATCAAGCAAATGCTTATTCTGCAAGGCCTCAGAACTACTTCAAGCAGACCTTTTTCAAGTTAAGGGATCTGTCGCTTACTTATCAGATGCCGAAATCATTGTGCGAAAAGGTCCGGCTGAAAGGCGCGACGATCGGTCTGGTCGGTCAGAATCTGTTGATTTGGACGAAAGAGTTTAAGTATGCCGACCCGGATGTCGGAGGTGATAACTTGAATGCACCTTCTACCCGTTTGCTTGGTTTCAATATTAAGTTGGATTTATAATAAAGATCAGACAATGAAGAAATATATAAAATTGGCGGCTTGCCTGCTATCAGCTATCATCTTTATGGCATCCTGTGGTAATTTTGATGACATTAACACAAATCCGGACGTGCCGACCCGTGTTTCGTCCGAGATGCTGGCAACCGGAGGTATTAAGAGTATGCTTTCGAATTCTACGGGAAAAAACTTTCTTTATAACAGTATGGCCAGCAAGTATATGGCTTGGGGGGAAGGTTCTGAGAGCTATATCTTCAACGGTTGGGGACGCACTGGCCTGGGCGACTACCATACCATCATAAATATGCAGAAGATGGTCGAATTGGCAGAAGAGAAAGACGTGGCGGCTTATTCGGGACTGGCGAAGTTTGTCAAGGCTTACAAGCTGTTCTGGTCATCCATGGACTTGGGGGATATTCCTTATAGCGATGCTTTAAAGGGAGAAGAAAGCGTTCTGAAGCCTAAGTATGATACTCAGAAGGAAGTGATGCGCCAGGTGCTTGAGGACCTGGAAGAATCATACGACTTCTTTTCTGCTGCAAGCGATTTTAAAGGGGATCCTTTCGTGGGCGGAAGTGTTGAGAAGTGGCGGAAAATCGTTAGTACTTTCCAGCTTCAGGTATTGATGTCGTTATCGAAGAAGGCAGATGATCCTGATTTGAAAGTGAAGGAACGTTTTGCCCGTATTGTCAGTTCATCGACCTTGATGGAGTCGAACGACGATAATTTCCAGATGGTCTATTCCGATAAGGCGGGACAGTTATACCCGTTCAACGATAACATGTATTCAAAGAATCCGATGGTATCTTCTTTCCTTATCGACATGATGAAAGAGCAGCAGGACTATCGCCTTTTCTATTACGCCAAACCGAGTGAGGCTCAGTTGAAGGCCGGAGTGGCAGCAGACAGTTGGGATGTGTTTGTCGGTACCGATGTCAGAGAGGATTTTTCTGTACATAAACCTTTATACATTGCAGGTAAATTTTCTTGTGTAAACGATCGCTATAATTATTACCGGCCGGGTGAACCGGTGATACGTCTGGGATATTCGCAGCAGAATTTCATCCTGGCGGAAGCGGTAGTAAGAGGATGGATTGCAGGTGATGCATCGACCTATTACAAGCAAGGGATCAAAGCGAGCATGGATTTCATCGTGAAATATACTCCGGATGAGAATATCTATCATCAGGGACGGAAAATGACGCCGGAGGTTATTAACGACTTTCTTACCCAGCCCTCCATACAGCTGACCGGAGATAAGGAAGGTGATATCGAGAAGATCATTACGCAGCGTTACATCTCGAGTTTTATGCAATACCCCTGGGATGCTTATTTCGAATATCGCAGAACCGGGTATCCGAAGTTGCCGATAAATCCGGCAACCAGTCTGAACACCAATGCAAAGGATAAGATTCCGGTACGCTGGATGTATTCTTCAGACGAATATTCGTATAATAAAGAGAATGTGGAAGAAGCCGTGGCACGCCAGTATGGAGGAAATGATGAAGTGAATCAATTAATGTGGATTTTAAAATAATATCTGATTGTGAAACAAAGTAGATTCTTTTTGTTGATTGTCTGTGCTTTCCTGTGTGTGAATGTCGCTAGTGCGGCAAAATGGAAAGCCAAACATGTGGTATTGATCGGCCTCGACGGCTGGGGTGCTTATAGTGTGGAAAAGGCGGAGATGCCGACTGTCAAGAAGTTGATGGCGGATGGCTCTTATACGTTGAAGAAGAGAAGTGTATTGCCTTCCTCCAGTGCGGTTAACTGGGCATCCATGTTTATGGGGGCAGGACCGGAGATTCACGGGTTTACGGAGTGGGGCTCAGAGAAGCCGGAGCTTCCGTCGCGTGAGATCAGCCATTACGGTTTGTTCCCTTCTGTGTGGGGATTGTTCCGTGATGCCAATCCGGATGCGGAGATGGGGTATATTTATGAATGGGGCGGCATGAAGTATCTGGCGGAAATGCAGGCGATGAATAAGGAAGTGAATATCGCTCCTTCTGAAAGCAATCCGCGGGGATGTACGGATGCGGCTGTCTCTTATATAAAGGAATCCCGTCCGGCTTTTGTCGGTATCATCTTTGAGCAGCCTGATGGTGTGGGGCATGGCGACGGACATGATACTCCGGCATATTATACGAAGCTGAAAGAATTGGACGGATATATCGGCGAGATTGTAAAGGCTGTAGCCGATGCAGGCATGCTGGATGAAACGATCTTTATCGTTACTGCCGACCATGGCGGTATCAACAAAGGACACGGCGGCAAGACTATGCAGGAAATGGAAACACCTTTCATTATCTCTGGTAAAAACGTAAAGAAAGGATACGAATTTACTGAAAGCATGATGCAGTTTGATGTCGCTTCGACAATCGCTTATATCTTTAACCTGAAACAACCTCAGGTTTGGATCGGAAGACCGATGAAGCAGGTTTTTAAATAAGACGAATGCCGATAGCAGTTGGTTAGTAAAGAACGGATAGTAGTCCGTGAAGGAATCGATAGTTACCCGTTGGAAGGCCGGTAACTATCGATTTTTGTTTTCCTGCTGTCCCTAATAATGAAATTGAAATAGCTTGTCTCCCTGTATTTGTTTATCTTTGCACGAAATAAGACAGTAAACACTATATGACGAAAGATATAACACCCGAATATGTGCTTGGTGACCTGCGTTATTTGCAGTTGCTGGCACGTAGTTTCCCGACCGTTGCGGATGCGAGTACAGAGATTATCAATCTGGAGGCTATTCTGAATTTACCGAAGGGGACGGAGCATTTCCTGTCCGACATACACGGTGAGTATCAGGCATTCAACCATGTGCTGAAAAATGCTTCCGGTGCGATTAAACGTAAAGTGAACGAGATATTCAGTAATACGTTGCGCGATTACGAGAAGAAAGAACTTTGTACGCTGATCTATTATCCGGAGCAGAAGCTGGAACTGGTCAGTTCGAAGGAACCCGATCTGGACGACTGGTATCTGATCACCTTGAACCAACTGGTGCGGGTATGCCGCAATGTATCTTCCAAATATACCCGTTCGAAGGTGCGCAAGGCGTTGCCGAAAGAGTTCTCCTATATCATCCAGGAGTTGTTGCATGAGTCGTCGGTCGAACCTAATAAGTCTGCTTATGTGGACCAGATCATCAAGACGATCATCTCGACCGGGCGGGCGAACGATTTCATTATCGCCATGTGTAACCTGATACAGCGGCTGACGATCGACATCCTGCATGTGATCGGCGATATCTACGACCGCGGTCCGGGTGCCCATATTATTATGGATACCCTCTGCGACTACCATCATTTCGATATACAGTGGGGAAACCATGATGTCCTGTGGATGGGGGCGGCTTCGGGTAACCTGGGGAGCATTGCCAATGTGATCCGCATGTGCCTCCGTTTCGGCAACCTGGCTACCCTGGAGGATGGCTATGGCATCAACCTGCTACCTCTGGCTACCTTTGCGATGGACGTGTATGGCGACGATCCTTGCGATTTGTTCATGCCGAAGAGCAGTGCCTGCGATTTGAATTTCGACGAGAAGACGATCCGTCTGATCTCGCAGATGCATAAGGCGATAACGATCATCCAGTTCAAGCTGGAAGGGGAGATCATCCGCCGCCGTCCGGAGTTCGAGATGGACGACCGCCTCTTGTTGCATCGTATCGACCTGAAACGCGGAACCATCAACCTGGATGGCAAGGAATACGAACTGAAAGACAAGAACTGGCCTACCATCAATCCGAAAGACCCGTATGCCTTGTCTATCGAAGAAGAGGATCTGATGCACCGTATCCATCATTCGTTCGAGTGCAGCGAGAAATTGAAGAAACATATGCGTTGCCTGTTCCGTCACGGTAGCATGTACCAGGTGTGCAATTCCAACCTGCTGTTTCATGCCTCTGTCCCGATGAACGGGGACGGGACGTTGAAAAGCGTCCGTATCGAAGGCCAGGAATATAAAGGAAAGGATTTGCTGGATAAGGTAGACCAGTTGATCCGTACCGCCTATTTCGATTCGGAGGACTCTCCGGAGAAAGATTTTGCGCTGGATTATATCTGGTATCTCTGGGGAGGAAAAGATTCTCCTTTGTTCGACAAGAGCAAGATGGCTACTTTCGAGCGTTGCTTCATCGATGACAAGTCGGTGCAGAAGGAAGACAAAGGTGCTTATTACAGCCTACGTGAAGAAGAAAAGATCTGTGATATGCTGCTGGACGAGTTTGGTGTGACCGGCCTGCACCGCCATATCATCAACGGCCATGTGCCAGTCCGCTCCATCGAAGGTGAAAATCCCATCAAGGCGGGTGGCAAACTGCTGGTGATCGACGGTGGTTTTTCGCAGCCTTATCATGCAGAGACCGGTATTGCCGGTTATACGCTGGTTTATCACTCCCGCGGTTTCCAGTTGGTGCAGCACGAACCGTTCCTGTCTACCGACCAGGCAATCAAAGAAGGCCGTGATATCCGTTCCACCACGATTGTGGTCGAATTGAGTTCTCACCGCCAGATGGTGAAAGATACTGACAAAGGCGCCGACCTGCAACGCCAGATCCATGACCTGGAAAAGCTACTGTATGCCTACCGCAACGGATTTATTAAAGAGAAGGAACGGAATGAGTATTGAATATAGAAATAATTGAACCTACTTTTCCCTTGATGGAAAAGTAGTCAAAAGATCAAGGCTTAACCGGCTTCACTGCTCCGGTGAAAGACTCCGCTGAAAAATCCGAAACTCGCTTCGCTCAGACAACGGATTTTTTTAACCGCTTCGTCTTTCCCCTACGCGGACGTTCACCCGCTTAGGCCTTTCCAAGGAAGCTGTGCTTCCTCTTAGGATGGCCGATACCGATACTTATAAAACAAAAACTTTCGGATTTAACAGGTAGTATCGGCAATCTTAAGAGAACGCAAAGCGTTCTATGAAAGGCCTCATCTGGTGAGCGTAAAGCGAGGCATCCGTAGTGAGCGCCCGGAGGCTGTGCTGTTTGAGCGTAGCGAGTTCACAGACGACAGCGAACGCAGGATGCTGAGTAGCGAGGCAGATGCAGCCTTGAACTTTTGGTTACTTTTCTTTCAAGAGAAAAGTAACATTCAAATTTGTTAAGATGTGAAACTCTCAAATAGGATAATAACTAAATAGAAATGTTTAAACAAATCGCTTTACCATACTTCCTCTTGCCGCTTCTCCTGGCCCTACTTTTTATGGGAGGCCTGGTGTACGGTGCCGTTTCCATCCCGCTGGAGAGCGTGATCGATATCCTTCTGGGGAAAGACGTGGGCCGGCCCGCCTGGCAGAATATTATCCTGCAATCCCGTTTCCCGCAGGCGGTTACGGCTTTGCTTGCCGGAGCCTCGCTGGCTACCAGCGGCCTGTTATTGCAGACCCTGTTCCGTAACCCGCTGGCAGGCCCTTCCATCCTGGGTATCAGCGACGGGGCAAACCTGGGAGTCGCGGCCATCATGCTCTATTTCGGCGGGACGCTCAGTATGGTGACGGAGTTGCCCATCAGCGGCTACCTGGCGGTTATTATCGCAGCTTTTGCCGGTGCCGCCTGTATCTTGGGATTGATTATCTGGTTTTCGGCAAAGGTGAAGAGCAATGTCATGCTGCTGATCATAGGTATCATGATCGGTTACCTGGCCTCTTCCCTGATCTCCGTCCTGAATTACTATGCCTCGACGGATAAGGTACACGCCTTCGTCATGTGGGGCCTTGGCAACTTCTCCGGCGTATCGTTGATGCAACTGCCTTATTTCCTCTTGTTCACGTTGGCCGGACTGCTGCTGGCAATCCTTTTGATAAAGCCGTTAAACGCCCTGCTGCTGGGCGAAATGTACGCAGCCAACCTGGGGATCAAGATCAAGCGGACCCGTATTGCCATCCTGTTTTGTACCGGGTTGCTGACGGCTACGACGACCGCTTTCTGTGGCCCGATCTCCTTCATTGGACTCGCCGTGCCGCATATCGCCCGGCTGATGCTGGGTTCGTCCAACCATAAGATGCTGGTGCCCGTCACGATGCTTGCCGGTTCTTGTATCGCCCTGTTATGTAATATACTGATGGTGATGCCCGGAACCAATAATATACTCCCGTTGAATGCCGTAACCCCCATGCTGGGCGCTCCGGTCATTATTTATGTGATTGTGAATCGTAAAAATATCCAATACTTCGACTGATGAATATGCAAGAACCTGTAATAGAAGCCAGCCGCCTCCGTATTGGCTACCTGCTGAAAGGCGGAAAGCGCAAGGTCATCCACGACGACCTGAACCTGCGCCTGCAACCGGGCGAAGTCACCTGCCTTCTCGGATTGAACGGAGCCGGAAAGTCAACGTTGCTGCGCACGCTCTGCGGTTTTCAGCCTCCCTTGAGCGGCGAGATTCGCCTGATGGGAAAACCGTTGTCTTCCTACTCTCAAAGCAACTTTTCACTGACGGTAGGTGTTGTACTGACGGAAAAGACGAATGCGGGCGGCATCACCGTTTACGAACTGGTGTCTCTGGGCCGTCATCCGTACACCGGTTTCTTCGGACAGTTGAAGAAAACCGACAGGGAGATTATCGAACAATCACTGACGGCAGCCGGCATTGCCCATAAAGCGCAAAACTACGTATCCGAACTGAGCGACGGTGAACGGCAGAAGGCCATGATCGCCAAAGCCCTGGCGCAACAATGCCCGATCATCCTGCTGGATGAACCGACGGCCTTCCTCGATGTCACCAGCCGGATCGAGACCATGGTGCTACTGCATAAACTGGCCGTAGAACAACATAAAGCGATCCTGCTTTCCACCCACGACCTCGACCTGGCGATCCAGATGGGCGATTGCCTCTGGCTACAGGAAAAAGGCCGTCCGATGGCGTGCGGTACGCCCGAAGACCTGATCCTGAGCGGCGCCTTCGAGTCTTTCTTCGGAAAAGAAGGGATTGTTTTCGATCCGTCAACCGGAAAACTGAATACGAAGGCACCCGTCGAACCGATAGGAGTGGAGGGCGACTTCCTTGTATCCTATTGGGTAGGCAATGCTATGATCCGTAACGGCTTTCGTCCTTCGGCAGTGAAAGACGGACAGCTCAATATCAACTGCCTCGACGCCCGTCATCTGTCGCTGACCCTGCCCGGAGGGGAGGTGAAGGTCTTATCCGGAGTGGCAGCACTGGTCGAAGCGGTAAAGAGAGTAGGACCGATCCCTACTGTTCGCACACTGCCGCATCCCGATGCGGGACACAACTGCATCCCGGTGCGGTAGCCAGCCGCATCCTGACGCGGAACTTCACCGCATCCCGGTGCGGTATCATGCGAACAGCAGGGGGCGACACCTCTCTCCTTGCCGGAGCAGCCTGCCAGCATAAGGGCGGGCGTGGTAACCACCTTGGTGTACAGGGAGGAAAGGATGAATAGAACGAAAGTATAACAAGATAAGTGTAGATGAATTATGGCAAATGAAATAATCGGACGGCTGGAGAACGAGAAAGTGAGCCGCCTGCTGTTACAGTATGCTATCCCGGCAGTGATCGGGACGATGGTAAATGCTTTGTATAATATTGTGGACCGTGTCTTTATCGGTCAGGGAGTCGGTGCGCTGGCTATTGCCGGACTGACGCTGACCTTCCCGATCCTGCTCTTCCTTCAGGCATTCGGTATGCTGGTGGGTGCAGGTGCGGCTACCCGTGTCTCCATCCATCTGGGCCGGAAAGCGAACGAGATGGCGGAAAAGGTCCTGGGAAATGCCTTTACGCTGACATTCATTATTACGATCATCACGGTCGTCCCCTGTATGATCTGGATGGAGGACCTTCTGCTGGCCTTTGGCGGAAGCGAACAAACGATTCCTTATGCCAAAGACTATCTGAATATTGTGGTCCCCGGAACGATCCTGACTTCGCTCAGCTTTGGTTTCAACGCTGTCATGCGTGCATCCGGCTATCCGAAGAAGGCCATGTTTACCATGCTGATCGGAGCGATAGCCAACGTGATACTCGACCCGATCTTTATCTTCTGGCTGGATATGGGTATCCGGGGGGCGGCCATCGCAACGATCATCTCCATGCTACTCAGTACCCTGTTCGTCATGAACCATTTTATTCAGAAAGACAGCATTGTCCGTTTCCATAAAGGTACTTTCAAACTGGAACGCCATGTGGTATGGAATATCCTGACGATCGGTGTTTCGCCTTTCGCCATGCAGCTGGCGGGCAGCCTGGTTGTCGTTATCCAGAACTACGCATTGAAACAATATGGCGGCGACCTGGCTTTGGGGGCCAACGGTATCATCACCAGCGTCGGGATGCTTCTGGTGATGTTGATTATCGGTATTGCACAGGGGATGCAGCCGATCGTCGGCTTCAACTACGGAGCCGGTCAGCATAAGCGCGTGCAGGATACCCTGTGGCTGGTGATTATCACATCGACCGTTATAATGGGGATCGGTTGTCTGTGTAGTGTCCTGTTTCCGGAAATAATAGCCCGGGCCTTTACCAACGACCCCGAACTGATTGAGGTGACGGCAAACGGTTTGCGCATCAGTTTGTTCGTCTTCGTGGTGGTCGGTTCGCAGATTTCCATCAGCCAGTTTTTCCAGAGTATCGGTATTGCCTGGAAAGCGATGTTCCTGAGTCTGAGCCGTCAGTGTCTTTTCCTGATACCTGCCCTTTTGACATTCCCGCATGTGTGGGGACTGGACGGGGTGTGGTACGCTTCGCCGTTTTCAGACTTCATTGCGGCCGTAACTGCCTGGGGTTTCCTGTGGTACCATGTTAAAAACATAAAAAGTAAGGGGATAAATTGAACTTACCGGCACGTTATTTGTCTATATATACAAAAAGAGATATATTTGACGCGGATGGCCTGGCTAAGAAAAATGTACATTGATGTTTTAATCCGCGTTATCCGTATCATCCGCGTCAAAAATATCTCAGTATCCGATTAACAATTAAAAAGAATAGAAGTATGAAAAGAGTATTATTATTGCTAGCTGTCCTGCTGTTTAGTGCCGGTTCAGGGACAATGATGGCACAACAGGATAAAGCAGCCGAGAAAGCTGCCAAAAAAGCAGAGAAAGAAGCCCGTAAAGCAGCCGAAGAAGCTGAAAATATGGCATTGTTCGAACAAGCCGTCCAGGCTCTTAACGACAAGGACTTCGTGCTCGAAGCCGATCGTGTGGAATTTAAACGCGGACGTTTTGTTTATGTCACTCCGAGTACCAACTTCGTCTCTATGGATGGCAACCGCGCAACCATCCAGTTGGCATTCAACGGAGCTTACGCAGGTCCTAACGGTATCGGTGGAATCACTGTAGAAGGAAACGCTTCGAATGTGGAAATGAAGACCGATAAGAAAGGCAATATTACTTTCAGTATGATGGTACAAGGCGTAGCCGTTTCGGCAAACGTGACTTTCCGTATGGTGAAAGGTTCCAACAAATGTACGGCCACTGTCAGTCCTAACTTCAACAGCAACCGTATTTCATTTACCGGTACCCTGTATCCGACCGAACAGTCTAACGTGTTTAAGGGACGTTCCATTTAACGTAACAGATAACACAGATAACATAGATCGAGCAGATTGACGCAGATATTTTAATTAATAAATCTGTGTTCATCTGCTCGATCTATGTTATCTGCGTGCTATTTGTATTTTAAACGATCACTCTGTCTGATTACTTCTTTATCTGGTCTACCGTGTGGAACAGCATGATCTGTAAAACCGGATTGGCATCGTCATCGAGTGTTTCGATCAGTTTTTTCAATTCGGCATCGCCATGTTTACCTTCGGCCTCCTGTAAGGCGTAGACCTGGCGGGTACGTACGGCAACGTTGCTATTCTGTGTCGTGCTCCAGTTGGTGATGTGCGGATAATCGTCCATCAGCGTCCAGTATGAATTGCCCGGATAGTCGGTCATCTTGTAGATCTGGTTGTCTTTCTTGTCATAGATGTAGTAATGCTCGTCGACATACGGCTTATACGAATGGCAACGCAGGATATAGAACATCAGGTAGCGCTCGGTCTCGATCGTCGGATGCACCTGGGCAAAAGTGGTGGGATATTTGCTTTGGTCGATGATACGCGGAACGACCTGCAAGTCTTGCCGGATTTCAAAGATGGTATCATTGCCCAAATTAGCCATAAAGGCCCCTTTAGGGCTCTTTACCAGGCTTCCGTAGGCCAGGCGCCCGTGGCTATCGTGAGGCAGTTGGGTTGGGAAGCGGATCGGTAATTTTTTTACCGTGCTTCCATCCTCTTTGCGGACGACCGAATAGCGTGGACCTCCCGGATTGTATCTGAAATAATTGAGCAGGAGCGAGTCATTGAGGATCGTGATCTCTTTCGCTTTGTTGAGGAAGGTACGTTTGAAGTTCCCTTCGAGGTCGTAGACATACGTGCATCCCTTCTTTAGGTTGGCATCCTGAACGAAGATCTCTTTCCGGAGGGTATCGACGGCATAGCTGCTTATATAGCTGTATTCGCCCGGTCCTCCGCCCTTATGGTCGATTTTCCGGACCAGGCTGCCGTCTCTTTTGAATATATAAATAGCCGCTTGCTCTTCTTGTGCGTAGATGAAGTCGTTAGTCAGCAAATATTCGTTGCCCTCGCATGTCCCGATTTGCCTTAGAAGCGTACTGTCGTTGGTCTCCAGTGGTATATACAACGCATCGGAGAGATCGCTCAGGCGGATATTCGTTTCCGGATAATTCTCTTCTACATTAAAAAAGATAGGTTTTTCTCCTTCATACCAGACGGGAGCGGCCGGCTGTATTGCTGTTTCTGCCGTTTCTTCTCCGTTATCCGGTTGTGCGGCGGAATCTTTTTTCGTACCTGAGCAACCGGTTGCCAGGAAAAAAGTAAAAAATAGAAGAGGTAATGTTTTCATGTTGTAGTCTGTTATAAAGTTGGCGTAATATAAGAATAAAGAAGAGTCAGGCAATGCCTATGGCCGTTTTTTATACTTATTCGTCTCGTATATAAAGATATTTTGTAGATTTGTTCTCATTTATTAATTCTATTTATTCAGTAATTATGCAATTATCAATCGACCAAAAAGACATAGACAAATTCATCATGATAGGCGACAAGGTGCTTATCAAGCCGAAGAATCCGCAGAGTCAGACTAAATCAGGCCTTTACCTGCCGCCCACCGTACAGCAGGAGAAGATACAAAGCGGCTATATCATCAAGGTAGGTCCCGGTTTTCCGCTACCTTCGCAGAAGGAAGAGCATGAAGTATGGGAGAAGAAGGAAGACGAAGCCGTCCATTATCTGCCTTTGCAGGCGCACGAAGGCGATCTGGCTGTTTATCTGCAGAATGCCGCCTACGAGATTAAGTTTAACGACGAAAAGTTCCTGATCGTGCCCCATTCGGCGATTTTAATGCTGCTTCGCGACGAAGGATTGTTCGAATAAAGCCTTTTTCTTTGGCAAAATACTAATAGATTCACTTTTTTGATATATTTTTGCAAGCAAATCAACAAAATAAACTATCAACAGTAGCGATTAGAATGAATAAAATTGTAAGTAAAGAACATTTCTCTGCCAATGTCGTGAAGCTGGAAGTGGAGGCTCCTCTGATTGCCCGCTCACGCAAAGCCGGTCACTTTGTGATCGTGAAGGTGGGAGAGAAAGGTGAACGTATCCCTTTAACCATTGCAGGTGCAGATACTCAGAAAGGAACCATCACACTTGTGATTCAGGCTGTAGGCGGTTCATCCAAGAAGATCTGCGATTTGAACGTAGGCGATTATATTACCGACCTGGTAGGTCCGCTGGGACAGGCTACCCATATCGAAAAGGTAGGTACCGTAGTTTGCGCCGGAGGTGGTGTAGGTGTAGCCCCGCTGCTGCCTATCGTTGAGGCTTTTCATAAGGCAGGCAACCGGGTGATCGTTGTTCTGGCGGCCCGTACGAAAGACCTGGTGATTCTGGAAGAACAGATGAGTGCAAACTCAGACGAAGTGATCGTTATGACCGACGACGGCTCATACGGTACCCAGGGACTGGTAACAAACGGCGTAGAAAGTGTCATCAACCGTGAGAAGGTAGACCTTTGTGTAACCATCGGCCCGGCCATCATGATGAAATTCGTTTCAGCCCTTACAAAGAAATATGAGATACCTACTGTCGCTTCGTTGAACACGATCATGGTAGACGGAACCGGCATGTGTGGTGCTTGCCGTATCACGGTAGGCGGAAAGACCAAGTTTGTCTGTGTGGACGGACCGGAGTTCGATGCCCACCAGGTTGATTTCGATGAGATGCTTATGCGTCTGGGTGCTTATAAAGATATTGAAAAGAAATAACCACTGAAACAAATGACAACAGCAGAATTAATTGCAGCCCGCCGTTCCGAACCCTGGAGAGAAGAACTGCGCAAAAGCAAAAAAAATAAAGAACGCACGGATATTCCCCGTGTAGAAATGAATGAACTGGATGCCGAATACCGTAGTCATACCCGTCTGGAAGAGGTGAACCTGGGACTGACGAAGGAACAGGCCATGCAGGAGGCACAACGCTGCCTCGACTGCCCGAATCCGACCTGTATGGAAGGTTGTCCGGTAAGTATCAATATCCCGACATTCATCAAGAATATCGAACGGGGTGAATTTCTGGAAGCGGCTAAGGTCCTGAAAGAAACCAGTGCCCTGCCTGCCGTTTGCGGCCGTGTATGTCCGCAGGAAAAGCAGTGCGAAAGCAAATGTATCCACCTGAAGATGAAAAAGGCTCCTGTTGCTATCGGTTATCTGGAGCGTTTCGCAGCCGACTACGAACGGGAGAGTGGTAATATCTCCGTACCGGAGGTAGCAGAAAAGAACGGTATCAAGGTAGCCGTAATCGGTTCCGGTCCTGCCGGACTGTCTTTTGCCGGTGATATGGCAAAACGCGGATACGACGTGACGGTGTTCGAGGCGCTGCACGAGATTGGCGGCGTATTGAAATACGGTATTCCCGAATTCCGTTTGCCGAATAAGATTGTAGACGTGGAAATCGAAGGCCTGCGTAAGATGGGAGTGAAGTTCGTCACGAACTGCATCGTTGGAAAGACTATCAGTTATGACGATCTGCATGAAGAAGGCTTCAAAGGCTTCTTTGCAGCCAGCGGTGCCGGTCTGCCTAACTTTATGAATATACCGGGCGAAAACCTGATTGGTGTCATGTCGTCCAACGAATACCTGACACGTGTCAACCTGATGGATGCCGCCAATCCGGAGAGCGATACGCCGGTATTGCAAGGCAAGAAAGTGGCCGTAATCGGTGGTGGTAACACGGCGATGGACTCTGTACGTACAGCCCGCCGCCTGGGAGCCGAACGTGCTATGATTGTTTACCGTCGTAGCGAAGAGGAAATGCCTGCTCGTGTGGAAGAAGTAAAACATGCCAAGGAAGAAGGTGTGGAATTTATGACACTGCATAATCCTATCGAATATATCGGTGATGAAAGGGGACGTGTCAAACAGATGCGTTTGCAGAAGATGGAGCTGGGCGAACCGGATGCTTCCGGACGTCGTCGTCCGGTGGCTATCGAAGGAGCCATCGATACCATTGATGTGGACGAAGTAATCGTCAGCGTTGGTGTTTCTCCTAACCCGCTTATCCCGCGTGCCTTCAGCGGCCTGGAAGTAAGCAAATGGGGAACAATCGTAGTCGACCAGGATACCATGCGTTCCGCTTTGCCGGATGTATATGCCGGAGGCGATATCGTTCGTGGTGGTGCAACCGTAATCCTGGCCATGGGCGACGGTCGTAAGGCTGCTGCCGCGATGGATGCCGGCTTACAAGGAAAATAATCCGTATCTGATAAAGATAAGGCCCGGTCTGATTGCAGGTCGGGCTTTTTTATTGTTTGTGAAAAAAACGTCAAAATAACTGTTATAAGCCGAATTTTAAGCGCTTACATCCGAAATGTTATTGGAATGTTGAATTAATTCTTATATTTGCGTCTAATGGATTATTCAGAAAAGACATATAGAGAGGTAAAGAAGATATTTATACGATAGTTATAAATATTGGTGTGTCTATGAAGGGAGGGCTGTGGTAGAAATGCTATGGCCCTTTTTGTTAAATTGTAAATATGATATTGTTTGCAACTAATTAATAGTTACATTTGCAAAAAGATTAACCAAATGGGGACTAAAGAAAAACTTATAGAACGTTTTAAGGCTTTACCGTCAGATTTCACATTTGATGAATTAGAAAAGTTTTTAAAATGTTTTGGCTATGAAAAATCGAATAAAGGCAAAACGTCTGGTTCGAGGGTGGTTTATAAGAATAAGGATAAACGTCCGATCATGCTGCATAAGCCGCATCCGGGCAATATCATTAAGACATACGCCATGAAGCAGGTATTAAATGATTTGATTGAAGCAGGATTTATTAAATGAAGGAGGCTACGATGAATACATTAACTTATAAAGATTATATCGGCTCTGTTAATTTCAGCGAGAAAGATAATGTCTTCTTTGGAAAGGTAGAAGGCATTAATGCACTTGTGAATTTCGAGGGAGAAAGCGTGAGTGAATTACGGAAGGCTTTTCAAGAGGCTGTAGATGATTATCTGGCATATTGCGAAGAGGAAGGCATTGAGCCTCATAAAAGCTATTCAGGTTCTTTGAATGTGCGTATTTCGCCCGAAATTCATAATAAAATAGCCATGCTGGCTAAACAAGCAGGGATTTCTATAAATGCATTTATAAAAGAAGCATTGGAAAAACAAGTAGCATCTTCGTTCTGACATACGGCCTCGCTTTTAGAGCGGGGCTTTTTTTATTATCTCTATTTACAAAATAAAAAGCCCCGATATTGCAAGCAATACCGAGGCCTTTTGGAAGCGAGCGGAAGACGGGACTCGAACCCGCGACCCTAACCTTGGCAAGGTTATGCTCTACCAACTGAGCTACTTCCGCAATTAAATCAAACTGTACTCGAAGCGGGACTTGAACCCGCACAGCCGCAATGGCCAAAGGATTTTAAGTCCTTCGTGTCTACCGATTCCACCATTCGAGCATCCCTTCTCTTAGAGATGAGCGGAAGACGGGACTCGAACCCGCGACCCTAACCTTGGCAAGGTTATGCTCTACCAACTGAGCTACTTCCGCATTGTTTTCGTTTGCGTGTGCAAAGGTAGACGAAATTTTTGTATTTGCAAACATTTGACTAAAAAAATCTCTTTAGAGGATGATTTTTTTAATACCGGATTAATAATTTGTTCCCCTGCTGAGTGACATCGAATCTCGTTAATGCAAATTCTGACGGGCCATCTGACGGAGTTCCAGTACCATACGCTATTTCGTATTTGGTTCCGCACTTGGGGCATTCTGCCCAGCCGGTATTGTCAGCTTTGACCATTGTATTTTTATTTGCTTCGTGAGGACAGCAGAGGTCATAGGCATAATACTTGGTGTTACCGTTGGAATCGAATCCGCTAACCACCAGCACTCCCGAATATCCGAGTTGTGTACCGTAGTTCTGACCGCTGGTAGATGTTATTTCTTTAAAATGAAGAGCACCTACCAGATCCTTGTCTTTGTAGGTCAAATCCAGTTCCAGATATACCCGTGCATAAGGAATGTTCGAGACGTTTACCTTATTGCACGACATCGCCAACAGTACTACCAAACAAAAAAATATTCTTTTCATGTGTTTATGCTAACAGTTCCTTTTCTGCTTCGTTTACTTTACTAAACGAGAAACCGTCAATAATATTTTGCATCAGAGCAGAAATACTATCATTGCATAGATTACCGATACTACCTTCGTGCGTATGGCTGACCGTTTTATTCGGAGTGAATTTGCCCGCTTCTATATTCAGACCGACCTGTTTGTAAGCGTCGCGGAAAGGCACACCCTCCAATACGAGGCGGTTCACCTCTTCTACGCTGAACAACAAGGCATATTTGTCATCTTCCAGAATATGGTCGTTCACCTTCACTTCGCGCATCATGTGCGTTACCATGCGGATACAATCCTTCAGTTCGTCGAAAGCAGGCAGGAACACCTCTTTGATAATCTGCAAGTCGCGGAAATAACCCGACGGCAGGTTGTTGCATATTAATGTAATCTGCTGCGGAAGGCCCTGTATCTTGTTACATTTTGCGCGCGTCAGTTCGAACACGTCCGGATTCTTTTTATGCGGCATGATGCTCGAACCTGTCGTAAACTGGTCCGGCAATTTGATGAATCCAAAGTTCTGGCTGTTGAACATGCAAGCATCGAAGGCCAGTTTTGAAAGCGTTGCGGCAATGCCCGCCATAGCGAAAGCCACCGTACGTTCCATCTTGCCGCGTCCCATCTGTGCATAGACAACATTATAGTCCATCGAGTCGAAGCCCAGCAGGTCGGTTGTCATCTGGCGATTCAGCGGGAAAGACGAACCATATCCGGCTGCCGAACCCAGCGGGTTACGGTTGCAAACCTTATAAGCCGCCTGCATCATCTGCAAATCATCCATCAGGCTCTCGGCATACGCCCCGAACCACAGGCCGAACGATGAAGGCATCGCAATCTGTAAATGCGTATACCCCGGCATCAGCACTTCTTTGTAACGGTTACTCTGGCTGATCAGCACCTCGAACAAGCCGTTCGTCAGTTCTACCAACTCCCGGATTTGTGCACGCGTGTACAGTTTCAAATCCAGCAGCACCTGGTCGTTGCGCGAACGTCCGCTATGTATCTTCTTGCCGATATCGCCCAGGCGGCGTGTCAGCATCAGTTCCACCTGCGAATGGACGTCTTCCACGCCCTCTTCGATCACGAACTCACCGCGGTCGGCCACGGCATAGATGTTTTTCAGCTCCGCCAGCAGAACCGTCAGTTCTTCTTTTGCGAGCAACCCGATGCTTTCCAGCATCGTTATATGAGCCATCGAGCCAAGAACGTCGTATTTAGCCAGGTAAAGGTCCATCTCGCGGTCCTTACCTACGGTAAATGTTTCGACTTCCTTGTCTACCTGTACATTTTTTTCCCAAAGTTTCTGAGCCATAATGCGGAGAATTAATAGGGCAGGGAGGCAATCACAGTTGATATTTTGTCGAGAGCGTCCTGCAACGGTTTTGATACCATCGGTTTGATAAACGGGTTCAGATCGGCGCGTATCGTCATTTTCAATCGCGTGTCGGCCTCTTCCACTTGTTTCAGTTGAATCCACAAGAAGAGTGGCACGGGCGAATTGGTTGTAGTAAATTTGATCGTTTTGTTCGGTTCGCGTTCTACGATCTGAAAAGTTATTTTACCTACGGGATCGACAGCGAAACTGCAAGAGTCGCTGTCGAACTCGAAGTCTTTGATTTTATCTTGTGGAATGCGGTCCTTCACCCGTTCCAGGTTGGAAAGGTCGGACAGCATTGCATAGACACGATCCTCGTTATAGGGGATCGTTTTGATCTCACTTACAAATTCTGTCATTCCGGGTCATTTATGATTAAACACCAGGATTCCAGTTTGAGGGATCCTTACGCCATTCTTGGAGGATTGAAATTTCGGATTCGTCGATATAATCCGTGCGTACGGCTTCTTCCAGGACTGCATCGTAATTGCTCAAGGTTGTCAACTGTACTTTTGCATCTTTGAATGCTTCTACAGCAACAGGGAATCCATATGTAAAGATAGCAACCATACCGACCACATCGCAACCGAAATTACGTACTGCTTGTACGGCTTTCAGACTGCTTCCTCCGGTCGATACCAAGTCTTCGATGATGACAACTTTCGAACCCGGTTTCAGTTCACCTTCGATCAGGTTTTCCAGTCCGTGATCTTTTGGGGTAGCACGAATATAAACAAATGGAAGTCCAAGCAAATCGGCTACTAATGCACCCTGTGCAATAGCCCCTGTGGCTACACCTGCGATAGCATCTGCGTTTTCATATTTTTCGCTGATTACGCGTGCCAGTTCCAATTTGATGAAACTACGAACAGCCGGATAAGAAAGCGTCTTTCTGTTATCATTATAAATGGGTGATCTCCAGCCTGAAGCCCAAGTGAACGGATTTGCCGGTTGTAATTTAACGGCTTTAATCTTTAATAATTTTTCTGCAACTAATCTTTCCAGTGTTTTCATACAATCCTACATATATATTTATATCAGTCTGCAAAAGTAGGTAAACAGAATGAGATAACCTTGTAGAACCTGAAAAAAATGAGGGGGTAAAAAGATGTTATTAAAAATAAAAAGGCCACCGGCCAGCCTTCGGGAGGCGTTGACCGGCAGCCTTATCCCTACGGCAGCCGCAGCCGTATCCTAAGGGATAGTTTCAAATACAGGGTGATCCCTTTCCGTGCCAGGCGGGACAGCAGGGCTGGGATAAGTTTTAGTAACGATAGCCGTTTTATCATCTGTTGACGGTTTAAAATGAAACAAAAAATTAAGCAAAGCAAGAATGAATTCGATGATTCGTTTGAATTTGGACATGGTCGTTTTAGGATTAAATATGGTTTGAATTTTATCAAAAGTGAACTATCCTGTCCCCGTGCTTGACACGGGGCCGCAAGAGAACTGGAGGTATCAAAAGATATTATAGGAAACGGTCTGTGCCTTTGCGATCCCGTGTCAAGCACGGGAACGGGATAGCTCACCTTTTTCTAAATAATAATCTCAACAATCGCCCGTACCGTCTTCTCCATCTGGACCAGACTTCGACGGTAGGTTTCGCGGTCGTCGCCGTTTAGTTCGCTGATATACGGGCTGTAGGCTATCTCGCGGGCATAGGCTTCCGGATTGTTGCTGGCCTGCCAGGCGGTACGGTAGTTGTTGCGGATCAGGCGGGCGAAGTCGAGAAAGGAATTTTCGCGGGTGTCGTACCGGCGGAAATCCAGGGAGTAGCTGCCGGTGTTCACTGTCGTTTTACCACCGTGCCAGTACTGGTTGCTGCAACCGTAGGCCGTCAGACCGAAATAATTGTTACTGCCCGTTGCCAGTTTGCTCATTCCCCATCCGCTTTCGAAGGCAGCCTGTGCCAGTATCACGGTGGGATTCATGTTGAAAGAGGCTCCCGCGGACACGGCGGCCTGCAGGGAGTTCTTGACGAAGCTGATTTGTTGTGCTGTCATACTTTTTAATTGAAGATTGAAAATTAAAAATTGAAGATTACTCAATTTCCGGGCGGTCGCTTCCGCCTTCTTCCGGCGCTTCCGGCTCCTTGCCGATGCGTTCGAGGCTTACTTTTTCGATCATGGCGCGCAGCTTATCGCCGGGGGTGAAGATGATTTTCGGTTTACGGATCATGTTGGCTTGAAAATCTTTTTCTTCGACTGTTCCGGAACTACCGATCGACAACCGGAAATTACCTAGTCTTCCAAGTTGAACTACTTCGTTGCGGAGTAAAGCTTCTTCCATCGCACGAATCAGGCCGAGAACAACCAGTGCCACGTCGCCGTCGCTCGCTGTGGAACGGTCGGCTATCAATTCACAGATGGAGTCGAAATCCATCATTCCGCTCACCGGAGCAGATGCGTAATAACGTTTCGCATCTGCCGTCGCTCCTTGGGTAAGGTCTTTTTTTCAAGACCAGTTTGTACTTTACTGACATGCTGTTAAATGTTTAAGGGTTAGTGTAATAAGAACTTGTTTCTGAACTACATTGCAAAGATAATACAGGCTTTCTCCTTCATGGGAGGCTGCGGGATGGTGCGTAATGTTCAGTATGTATTTTTTATTTGATAAATATTCGTCTTTTGCGGAACAACGTATTGATATAATGCTTATATTGTGGTGTGTTAATATTATAATTTATAAATAATTATGGAAGACAAAAAAATAGAAGTTTCTCCCTGGAGGAGAGCCTATGGCGTAACGGAATTCGCCCAACTGTATTTTCCCGGTCACACGCCGGTCGTTGCCTATAAACGTATGTGGGAATGGATACGCACCTCCCGCGGCCTGAAAGCCAAGCTGGAAGCCGCCGGATGGGTAAAATTTCAGAAGCTATACACACCAAAACAGGTCGTCGTCCTGGTAGAACACCTGGGCGAACTCTGAAAATGTTTAATTTAATTATAAATCCATGGATTTAGAAAAACGACAAACTGTTGAATGTACGTTGTATTTTTCGGCATTCGACACGCAAACGTTGATGTTAACCACCCTCGAACGCTACATTGCTGACGTCAGAAGCGGAAAACACAAAAAAGCGGTAGAAAAAGTGCAAGCCTATTTAGCTGCCAGTGAAAATGAAAAAGCCGAAGCCGGCAAGAAGAGACTCCCTCTGCTGGTACCCGGCGGAGCGATGGCCGGAGGCCGTAAACTCGAACATATGGTTCGTTACTCCGGTTGCATCTGTATCGATCTTGATGATGTGCTGTTGCCACCTGAGCAAATTCTCGGCCAGGCTGTGCAACTCGGTTATGTGAAAGCCGGGCATATCAGTCCTTCCCATACGGGAAACAAACTCTTCGTGCTGGTGGACAGCGATCAGGAACATCATCTGCAAGCATTCGAACAGGTACGGGCGATGATCGAGAAAGACCTCCCTGGTGTAACGGTGGATATCTCCGGCAAGGATGCCAACCGCGGTTGCTTTGCCAGCTATGATCCGGATGCTTTTTATAAAGAGGTGGCCGAAGTGGTACATGTCCCGCAGGAAACGGTGCTGGTGGCGAAAAAGGCTCCGGCTGTCCGTGCGTCGTCCTATTCGGATAATTCTCTGTCCAACTACATCGACAAATTTGAAGCAAACAATCCTTTTGCCGGTGGCGGCCGTCATAGCTTCGTGCTCAAATTGGCTTCGGCCTTGAACAGTGCGGGGTTCGATGAAAACGAAGTGATGGCCGAATGCCTGTGCCGTTATGTAGAACCGGGCTTTGCGGAGAAGGAAATCCGGGGCATCGTCGCAGACGTGTATCGCCGTTATCGCTCGTCGCACGGCAGCAATCCCTGGTGTCCTCCGACGGCTTCTTCCGGACAAAAGAGTCTCACGAGTCTCACAAGTCTCACCCCCATTTCTGAAAATCCGACTACAGAGGGTGATTCGCCTCTAGGCTTTGATATTGATCCGGATGAAGTCGGTTTGCCTCACTTCGACAGAGCGATTTTGGAGCGTTGCCCCGGACTGATTAGTGAGATTCTGAAGGTGGCTACCGACGACCGCGAATACGACTTGTTGCTCCTCTCTTCGCTGACTGTACTGAGCACCATCATGCCGGGTGTCAGCGGCATGTTGAAGAATCAATTGTATAAACCGCCTTTCTATACCTTGATCGTCGGTCCTTCCGGAAGTGGCAAAGGGAGCATCAATGTTGTCCGTAAGCTGGCTGATCCCTGGCAAAACTATGTGTACGACGTTTCGAAAGCACAAGTGAAGGAATACGAGGAGAAAAGAGAGGCATCAGACAACTACAAGGCGCAGGTACGTGCCGCGAAAGGTAAGAAGCCGGCCGGCCCTCCTGTCGAAGAGCCGGAGCTGGTTCGTCAGAAGCACCTGCACATGAGTGGTTACACGACGACGGCGCGTATGATCGAACAGTTGGATGTGAATAGCCCTTATGCTTCGTTTTTGTATGAGACGGAACTTGAGTCGGTCAATAATACCATGGCGCAAGAGTTCGGAGGGTATAGTTACGTCTTGAACCAAGCTTTCCAGCATGAACGGATCAGCTGTTCGTCGAAGACCAACGGGACTTCTTATATCGAATTTCCCGAACTGGGTTTTCTGGCAACAGGTACTCCCGGCATGTTGACAAAGCTGATCCCTTCGACCGAGAGCGGGCTATATAGCCGCATGTTGATTTACCGCATTACCGGCCGTAGCGAATATCAACCGCTTACGTCGGCCGACGATACGCTTTGCAGCTTGCGTTATTTTGAAAGGCTGGGGCAACAGGTGCTTGACATGGCGGTGCATTTGGAGAGTTCGTCGACTTTTGTCTCTTTTTCCGACAAGCAGCGTAAAAGACTAGATCGTTTCTTCGAACGTGAATATAATAATGTACGTGTATTTGGCAACAACGACATAGCCTCTGTCGTGTTGCGCCATCGCCTGATCGTTTTCCGCATGGCAATGACGTTGACGGGGATCCGTAAAGGTGAATCGCGGAATACGGACGGTAAAATCGAGATAGCGGACGACGATTTCGAGATCGCTTTCCATATCGGGAAATGCTGCCTGCGTCATTCGTTGCTGGTGAGCACTTCGTTGAAGCATAGCGACACGGAGCAGCATTACAAGTTGCCGGATGCGCAAGTCGACCTTTTTGAGGCCATGCCGGATGAGTTTAAAACGTCGGATATACTCGAAGAGGCTCGTGTCCGCGGAATTAGCCGTGCGAGTGTGTTCCGTATGTTGAAAAAAGCACAGGGGTATGGTCTACTTCTTTTAGTATCAATCGGTTACTACCGAAAGACGGAAAAAGGCAAAAATGTCAAGAAATGAAAAAGGGGGGTGAGACTCGTGAGACTTTTGAGACTCATCGGTATTTCACGTTCTAAAAACGGCCTTTTTCAGAACGGGTAGTTATCGCTCCGAAAACGAGTAGGCATCGGGGTTCTGACGGGTAGGCATCCGTTGGAAAGGTATTAGGGAAAAACGTCTGTTTTACCGGATTCCAAAAGTGCTTATATCGCTTGAATATTAATCAGTAGATGGGGAAAAGTGAGTGACTAAAAAAAAGGTTCCTTTTTTCTCGCCAGCAAAATTACGACATTCTTTTAAACCACCAATCTTTTTCCGAATATTTTTTTCTTTTCTATGTCCTTTCTTATCAATACAATAACAAAGTTAGTACAAAAATCATCCTTTTTCATACGAAAGCAAAAGATGGGGAAAAACGTGACTAGAAAAAAGGAACGTTTAAACTCGTCATTTAACAATTTGTGACATTTTGACGTGTCCTACGGATAGAACTTTTATAACACTATTATTAATATTAAATTTATTGATTATGAACAAAAAGTTTTCTACTCTTTTGGTCGGCGCGTTGCTGGCATCAAGTGTTGGAGCTTTTGCACAGGATGGTACAACGCCGACAACTACGGCGAAGTTTACTACTAGCGCTTTTAGCGATAATGACGCTGCGCTTTCTGTTGCAAGGTATTATGCATTGAAGGATGCCGATGACCAATACATCGGTGTTCAACCTTCTTCTGATGGGGGTACTTTCCAGTTTAAATCTCTTGTAGATACAGAATTGGATAATTTGGCAATGGTTGACTCTTTCCTTTGGAAAATAACAACGGTAACTGTCGACGGTGGTTTCACTCGTTTTAGTTTGGAAAACAAAGCAACGGGTGTTATTTTCTCATTTAATAAGAGTAATGCTGTTCTTGGTTCAGTTGCTGCAACAGCTGCATCTAAAACAATCGGTGGTGTAGCACAGTGGAAATGGTTGGATAGCCGTTTCGGTACTAATTTAAGTGATACTGATAAGACTTTTACTGTGGACTATGCCAACGGTGACTCTGTAATGGCTGTGAAGAAAGCTAGCGATGGTGTACTTTACGTGGCTAAAGATCACAAGAAAAACGCAGGAAACTTGGAGGCTCTCAAAGTCTCTGTAGTAGAACCGGGTTCATGGGTAATGAGTGCTGTTGACCTGAATACGAAGGGTGACGCTGTTAAGTACATGCAGTTGACTTTCGATGGTTCTGCTGCTACTGTTGCTAACAACCCGTTCGCTGACAAATATCAGGTTCAGACTATTGCAACTAAATCTGAAGCTAAAAAGTTTGAGCTTAAAGTAAATAATAATGACGGTAAGACAACTACTGATGCTCCTGATACAGACTGGTTGCTTTTGAATAAGATCGGTACTGACGGTAAAGTATCTAACAAGTTTGCTCACGTAGATACTTCTTACTTTAAGAGTAAAGGTGAAACTTATAAAACTTATAACCCTATTAAAGTAAGCTCTAATGCTAAGTTGGTAGAGACAGGAAAAGATATTCTGGGTGAAAACTTACCGATGGATGCTTTCCGTTTCAAATTTACTAAGGACCTGATGACTGATTCTATTAAGATCGAATCACAGGGTAGCTTCATAGAATTAAAGGAGGCAAACACTACTGCTGCTTGGTTGAAGACTGACAAAGTGACTTTCTGGTCTATGCATACTGAAAAAGCAAAACTTTACAGTACTTTGGATACAGAAAAAGCTACAGATGCTAAAGATAATACAAGGTACACAGTTCTTTCTCACTGTACATTGGAAGGTGAAACCAGCAAGGTTGTTACATTCTATACAGATGACAAAGGCAAAGCAGAAGATAACTATGTAAACTTGTATGCTAAAGCTGACGGTATCAGCGATGACTTTATGAGTATTCCTGCTGGTGTTTATAAAATTCAGAATGTGAAGACTAAAGAATTCTACGGTGTTCATATTTATACAACAGACTCTGTTGCTGATTGGACTGGCAAAGCTGCTATCGACAATATGGAATTTGACCATATACCGGCATTCCAGTGGGTTGTTTATAAGACTGATCTTTCTTCTGACGAACGCGAACTGGTTTCTCCTGTCTTTATCGCAAACCGTGAATTTGTTAAAAATGGAGACGGTACGACTGTAAATACATTTAATGCTTATCAATTGAGAAAAGGTGAAAACTATGATCCTCACAAATTGATCGGTATGTTCAATGGTGTAGAAGTTGAATTCATCCCGGTTGCAGCATCTTCTGTAAGCAACAAATATCTGGGTTATAAGAACTTTACAAATGCAGAGTTAGAATTCAACGGTTATAACTTCAACTACTGGCATCCGTATGCTCAGGATAGATATTTGAATGTAAACAAAACAGATACTATCTTGAATGTATTGACTACTGATGCAGGTCGTTTCACAATCGAAGGTACTACAACAAATGATGTTGCATACGGTTATACTCCGTCAGCAGCAGCTAAGGCTCAGATCACTGGTTTGGAACAGTTGTATAGACGTGCTTATACTGTTAGCTTGGATGGTAAAGCTATCTATCAGAATGCAGAAGGTCAGTTCGTTGTAACAAAAGATGCTGCAGAAGCTGATACAGAGGCTAGCTTCTATTTCAAAGAAAACAATGAATTTGAAAAAGCTGGTGAAACAGTTTGCTACTATGCTCTGATTGCTCAGAACATCAACACAAAAGCCGGTGTACGTCAGAATGACGACAAAGCTCTGTTACTGTCTGAAGTATTAACAGAAATCAGTACTGCTACATTTGATATCCAGGAAGATAACCTGCCTCTGTATCGTCGTTTCAATACACAGTTTGAAGGTGTAGAAGAAGGTGATGCTAATCTGGATGCAGCTAAGTTGTTGAAGTTCCACGAAAGATATGTAAACGATTATTTGATGGACGAAACGAATCCGTTCTTCAAACGCGAAGGTATGGCTTATCTGGGTATTGCAAGAGCTAATGAAGTTGCTTCTGATGCTGGTTTGTCATTCAAGGTTAGACCTTACAATATCGGTAAATCTCCGAAATCAGCAATTAAACCTCAGTATTTGATTATTGTGGCAGAAGGTGAAACACCGGCTAAAGATGCTATCATATGTAAGGAAGATCACAAACATTACGATGTAGCAGCAGGTGAAGAAACTGATGATCCGATGAAATGTTTCCATACAACTCCTGCTGTAAAAGCTATCAACCGTTACAAACTATTAGTAAGCTTCGCTGATTCAACAGATGCACAAGGTGTAGCAGAAGATGAAAAGCTGTATACATTCGGTAAATATGCACGTGTAGGCTTTACTGACGTAGCAGAACAGGATAGTGTAATGTATATCTTAGGTAATCAGTTTGCTACTGTTGAAACAGAAGATCTGAAGATCGAAGATATTCAGGCTAAAGCTGTTAAGACTATCGATATGAAGACAGACGTGAAGTCGGATGCTCATAAGGACTATACTTGGTCATTCCGCTTCATTGATCCTGAAAAGGCTCTTGTAGCTGAGAAAGAAGAAGATCTGGCTTTCTTGATCGAATCTGACAATGGAGATAATAAAGAAATTGCTCCTACAAAAGGTGCTTGGATCAAGAACCAGAATAACTGCTTGGTACTGTCTACAAAGGATGCTAAGTTCGAAAATGCAAAAACAGGTGGTGACAATGCTTTGATCTTTAACATTGAAATGGGTTCTGAAGACGATATGGCTACAGAAAATGAAGAAATCTCTACATCCACAGTATCTGTATCGGCTGTAAACGGTGGCGTAGTTGTTAAGGGTGCTGAAGGCAAGACAGTTGTTATCACTAACGTTCTTGGCCAGACAGTTGCTAACACAGTAATCACTTCAAATGAAGCTACAATCGCTGCTCCTGCAGGTGTAGTTGTAGTAGCTGTTGAAGGCGAAGCTGCTGTAAAAGCGATCGTTAAATAAGAAGTTATTTTATAATTAAATAATTAATTCTAAATAATTTACCGCGCATCGTAGGGGCGGTTCGCGAACCGCCCTCACAGTAAGTACCCCGTGAAGGGCGAACAAGCGGTAGATATTAATACTAAAGTAATGAAATAAAGTTCTTCTGTTCTACCTCTGTGAAGAGTGAAAACAGACACAAACAAAGCCCCGGTTGGATTTCCAACCGGGGCTTTCGTGTTTTTATGAATAAAGACTTAGCATATTGTGAAGTTTTATCTTACCTTTGTGTTATAACTAAAAAGAAAGGATGAAAGTATGAGTAATACAATACAATTGCAACAGTCGGTATTACAAGATGTAGCATCTTTGCTAGATGACAATGAGGCCATGAAGAAACTTCAAAAATATCTCCAGCGGCTCAAAAGCGAGAGAGTGGCAAAAGAAGAAATGTCTGCTAAAGAAAAAGAGGAAATCTTGGATGATATCAGGGATGGATTGCGGGAACTAAAGTTGACGAAACAGGGGAAACTGAAAAGTCGTCCCGTAGAAGAACTGCTCAATGAATTATAGTATTGATACCTTGCCAAGCTTTGACAAAAAGGTCAAGAAGTTGGCTAAAAAGTACAAATCGTTGAAAAGCGATCTTCGGGAACTTGTTAAAGAATTAATGCAAAATCCCACTGTCGGTGCCGATTTGGGCAACGGTGTCCGTAAAGTGCGCATGGCTATTAGCGACAAAGGAAAAGGTAAAAGCCATGGAGCACGAGTAATTACTTATACTACAATTATTAGCGTGGAAGAAGGTATAATCACTCTTCTCGCCATTTACGACAAAGCAGAGCAAAATACTATTACCGAGAAAGAAATCTCTCTCTTGTTGAAAGAAATTTAATTTTGTTTACAATTCCTGTGTGGAAATTCACCTTGTTTTTTTTACGCCATCGCTATCGCCAGCACGCTCACCTGTACTCCCGGGATCGTCAGCAGTGCTTCGGCACATGCTCCGATGGTCGATCCGGTGGTGATGACATCGTCGATAAGGAGGATGTGTTTTCCTGCCAGGACTTCGCGGTCGACGACAGAGAAAATATTCTGCATATTCAGCCAACGGTCGTAAGTCTGTTTGTGCGTCTGTGTTTCTGTCTCTTTTGTGCGTCGGAGGCTGGTGGTGTCGATCGGGAGTTTCAAAAGGGTGTTGAGGCCGCGGGCGATCCATTCGGACTGGTTGTAGCCGCGCTGTTTCCGCTTTTTGGGATGGAGCGGGACGGGGAGGAGAAGGTCCGGGCGGTCTGACAGGATCGCTTTTTGATACCTCAGGCCGGCCATACGTCCCAGGCGGAAACCGATCTCACGGTTGTCGTGGTATTTCAGGGAATGGATAAGCTGTTGCACATGGCCACCTTTTTCGTAATGCAGGAAAGCGGCTGCATGGTAAACCGGGACTTTTCCGCCGAACAGGTAGGTGGCGGGGTTCTCTTCCAGAAAATTGTGTCCTGTACGGGGCAGGTCGCAAAGACATTTCAGGCAGATATGTTCTTCCCCTCCGACGAGAGGCATCTGGCACAGCATGCAGAGCTTAGGAAAAAAGAGGTGTAGCAGGTCATTAAAAATCTTCCTCATAATCGTTCCCGTTGAATAATTGTTTCAGACAACGGGATGCTTCCCGGCTTTCAAAGCCACGGCCGGCAGCAAAACGGAGAAGTTTGATGTAGATATCCCGTTCATCTTTGCCTTTGGTCGATTTCTTTTTCGCCTTCAGCAACGATTGGAGGATATCGGCATATTCTTTTTCGTCTATCCCTTCCAGCGCTTCCGAACAGATGGGGGCAGGGATATTCCTTTTTTGAAGTTCGTATGCGATTTTGATGCGTCCCCATTTGTTGAAACGCAGTTTGTCGTTTACGAAATAACGGGCGAAACGATGTTCGTCAATGAATTTTTCCTGGAGCAGACGTGCAATGATTCGCTCGCCTTCCTCTTGGGAGAGGCCGGCGGCTTTAATCTTTTTTTGTACATCCTGGATGCAGCGTTCGGCAGTCGAGCAGTAAGCGGCTGCGCGGCGTAGCATTTCGGGTTCGGTTATCTGTTCCATGTCTGTGCCTTTACGAAGCGGTCTTTACCCGATAGGTCCTGTATCAGTTCCACATTCTTGAATTCCATCATGCGCAGCATATTTACCACGGCTTCGCCCATCTGTGCGTTGATCTCGAAATAGAGGTAGCCTTTCTTTTTCAGTTTCTGTTCGGCAAAGCGGGCGATGTTATTGTAAAACAACAACGGGTTGTCGTCGGGTACGAACAGTGCTAGCGAAGGTTCGTAATCAAGCACGTTTTTCTCCATTTCCGCTTTTTCCTTCTCCATGACATAGGGAGGGTTGCTGACGATGACATCGAATTC
This sequence comes from Parabacteroides caeci, assembly GCF_023656795.1. NCBI lineage: Bacteria > Pseudomonadati > Bacteroidota > Bacteroidia > Bacteroidales > Tannerellaceae > Parabacteroides > Parabacteroides caeci. Next base: position 79,020 of record NZ_JAMOKT010000011.1, on the reverse strand, counting down.
ATCTTCTATGGAATCAGCCGTTTTGGATGGCTGGAGGATATCTTTTTCGTAGAAAGTCAACTGTACGCGGTTGATCCCAGCATTTCTTTTGGCTATTTTCAACGCCTCCGGAGAGATGTCGAGTGCTGAAACCTGTGCTTTCTTCAGTAATTTTCTTAAAGTGATGGCAATGCAGCCGCTACCGGTACCTACATCCAGGATGTCAATACTCTTTTTGGCATAATCGTGTACGATCAATTCCACCAATTCTTCCGTTTCCGGACGGGGGATCAGCACTGACGGGTTCACTAGAAACTCAAATCCGTAAAAGTCTGTTTTACCGAAAATATATTGGATCGGCTCATATTTTACCAATCGTTCTACGATATTATAAATCTGTGTCTTCTCCTTCTCAGATAATTCTTTATCTTTGCAGAGTAAGAATTGGTGCGGCTGAATATCGCAAACGCGTTCCATTATCAAACGAATGAATGCTTTAATTTCACTTGGCGGATAATAATCTTTGAGCGTATTTTGTATATAGGCGACAGTCCCAGTCATATCAATTTAATTTTAATGCAAAAGTAATGCAAAAACCATTTATAAGCAAAGAAAATGGTCGAGGTTGAGAATAAATATATGGCTCGTTGTATTTCACTAGCCCGTGGCGGAGCGGGCAATGTGGCACCGAATCCGATGGTTGGAGCCGTGATCGTGCATCAGGGTAAAATTATCGGAGAAGGCTATCACCGGAAATATGGCGAAGCGCATGCCGAGGTGAATGCAATCGCTTCGGTTCGTGATGAGTCTTTGTTGAAAGAGGCTACGATATACGTAAGCCTGGAACCCTGTTCGCACTATGGGAAGACACCTCCCTGTGCGGAGTTGATCATAAAAAAGCGGATACCGCGTGTGGTGATCGGGTGTCTGGATCCGTTTCCGGAAGTGTCGGGAAGAGGGGTACGGATGCTGCGTGAAGCAGGTGTGGAAGTGGTAACCGGTGTGATGGAAAAGGAAGCCCGGGAGTTGAACCGGGTGTTTATGACTTTTCAGGAAAAGCGGCGGCCTTACATTTATTTGAAATGGGCGCAGAGTGCGGACGGTTTTATGGACCGTGGGCGGACGGATAATACCTCACCGGCTGTCGTATTGTCTTCACCGGAGACGATGCGCAGGGTGCATTCTTTGCGGGCGAATGTGGCGGCTATCATGGTCGGGACGCAGACGGCTTTCCTGGATAACCCTTCGTTAACGGTACGGCATTGGGCTGGAAACTCACCTGTCAGGGTGGTGCTCGACCGGACTTTACGTATTCCCTCGCATTATCATTTGTTTGACGGAACAGTGAAAACACTGGTCTTTACTGCCGGAAAAGCGGAAAACGGGGAGAATGTGGAGTATGTCACCCTCGATTTTTCACAGCCTGTCTTGCCGCAGGTGATGCACGAATTGTATATCCGTAAATTAAATTCGTTGATGGTGGAAGGGGGAGCTGTGCTTCTTGAGCATTTTCTGGAGGAGAATTTATGGGATCAGATATTGGTTGAAACAGCCCCTGTCAATCTGGAATCGGGTGTAAAAGCACCGGATTTGAACAGGGTGGCATCTTTGTCGTTAACGGACGTGAAAAAAGTTCAGAACCACGTAATCACTGTTTTCTCACGGAAAAATCAGTGAGCGAAGTAGTTTAACGGAACTAAAATATTATAAATATTAGCCGATATTGGGAATAAAGCAAAAAATGTTTCTACTTTTGTGGCTTTATATGCAACAAACTTATTTTTGGATGAAAAATAGAATAGTACTATTTGTAGCGGGATGTATTGCATTGTTTCTGTCTTCTTGTCTGAATTCAGACGATCAGGAGTATGAGATACCTAAGGATTGTCAGATAACTTCGTTTTCTGTGAAGAATGATTCAATTCTTGGTGTCAAGGTGGATACAGTGAAGTTTGTGATCGATCAGGTAAACGGACGTATTTTTAACCCGGACTCTCTGCCGTTTGGTACAGAGGTCGAGAAAGTTATTTGTACAGTGTCTGTAGCAACGGGCACCTATACAATCGAAGTGACTCAGGATGCTTTGCCTGACTCTACTTTTTTCTGGAATAGGGAAGACTCTTTGGACTTCTCCAAACCCGTTAAATTTGTAACTGCCGCATACGACGGTATTACAAAGAAAGTGTATAACGCTCAAATAAATGTTCATCAGGTGGTGCCCGATTCCATGAGTTGGGAACTGTATGATTCTAGCGTTTTAGGATTCCCAGTGAAAGAACAAAAAGTGGTTACATGGGGTGAAGAGAATAATGAATATTATTATATGTACGTACAGGGAACTGATGCAAGCAAAGGATATTCATTATATAGTTCTTCTGTTTCCGATGCAAAAAGCTGGACGGAAATGACATTGAACGGTCTGCCGGCTGGTGAGGTTCGTCTTTCTCAGATGACTGAGTATGAAGACGCTTTATTTGTGCCTACAACCAAAGGGGCGCTCTATTGCTCTGTTAACGGACAGGACTGGACGCTTGTTGAGCAGAATTACTCTGTGAAAACTTTATTGGGTGCGATTGAGGCTGTCAATGATGGTAGTCTGAAACAACCTTCGTTCTTGTCTGCTATTGTTGATAATAACGGAGTGTTGAGTTTTGCTTCTCTAAATAATTTGAAGGAATGGCAGCTTGGTGAAGCTGTTTATGACAACTTCCCGGTTACAGGTTTTGGTTCGCTGGCATCTTATTCGACCAGTAGTAAACAAAACAATTTAACAGTGGTTGCTGGAAAAGACAAGAACGGCAAACTGCTAAATTCAGCTTGGAGTACCATGAATGGTTATCAGTGGGTTTTGTTGACCGATATAGAATCTGATTATTTTGATAAGAGAGAAGGCGTAATGCTTTCTGCTTATGATGATAAGTTCTGCCTGATAGGTGGTATTGGTGAATCGAATAAAGCATTTAAAGATATTTATTTCTCCATAGACAGAGGTGTGACATGGACATTGTCGGACACGCTGACTGTGATGCCGGAAGATTATAAAGCGAGAGGTTTTGCTTCCGTTTTAGTGGATAAAGAGAATTTTATGCTAATTTTCGGCGGTAAAGAGAATAATAATGCAAATGATCTGGACCAGATCTGGAAAGGCCGTATAAACCGTTTAGGTTTTAAGGATTGAGAAAGTTCGTGGAGGAAAGTATAATTTTAGGAAGAATTTAGCGTTAGAAAAAGAGGTGTAGAACATAACAGCATTGCATATGACTTCAACTTTTTTTCAACGGATTCTTATACTGATACTGATGGCCGGCTCATTTACCGGTCTCCACGCACAGGAATATAAATATGAAATAGGCGGAATGGCCGGTGGCGCTTACTATATGGGGGATGCCAACAAGAATGCTTTCTTTAAAGGAATGAATCCGGCAGTGGGAGCAGTATTCCGTTATAATGCCAACTTCAGATGGGCTTTCAAAGGCAATCTGATGTGGGGACAGGTTTCAGGCAGCACGGAAGGACTGGAAAATGTTTTTCCGGACAATGCGCAGGCATCGTTCAGCCGTAGCCTGGTAGAACTGGGCGGACAGATGGAGTTTAACTTCTTTCCGTACAGTGATAAATTTGCTTATGCAGGGGCGAAGCGCTTCACTCCTTATGTATTCCTGGGATTAGGAATTACATACGGAACAGGTAATGAAGCGTTTTTCGGACCGAATATCCCGTTAGGGGTAGGCGTGAAGTATAAGATCAAGAACAGGATTAACCTGGGGTGCGAGTTCTCGTTCCGTAAATTGTTCGGAGATAAATTCGATGTTACGAACGGGGATAATGCAATACTGGATAATCCGTATCAGATAAGTGGCAGTTTCTTGAAGAACAAAGATTGGTATTCATTTTTACTGCTATCTGTTACCTGGGACTTCGGTCCGCGTAACAGGCCATGTAATAGTATAAACAGCAACAGTACGTTTAGATACTGAGAAACACTATGTCATTGATAGAGGAAATAGACAAAGATCGCTTGCCGCAACATGTGGCGATTATTATGGATGGAAACGGACGTTGGGCCAAAGCGCAAGGGAAAGACCGGAGCTATGGACACCAGGAGGGCGTTATTTCCGTACGTAAAGTGGTAGAGGCGGCAACGACGATTGGACTGAAGTACCTGACAGTGTACACATTTTCGACAGAAAACTGGAACCGGCCTGAAGCGGAGGTGAAAGCGTTGATGAGCCTGCTCGTCTCTGCCATCCATCGTGAAACTCCGGATCTGATGAAAAATAATGTACGTCTGATGGCGATCGGTAATTTGGACCGTCTGCCGGAGGATGCGCACGCAACGTTGCTGGATTGTATTAAACAAACTTCTGCTAATACGGGAACTACCCTGGTATTGGCTCTTAGTTATTCTTCCCGCTGGGAAATAACAGAAGCTGTCAGACAGCTCGCCGTCCAAGTACTGGAAAAGAAAATAAACCCCAACGATATAACCGAGACAGTGGTCTCGGACCACCTGACGACCAAAGGCATTCCCGATCCGGATCTGCTGATTCGAACCGGAGGAGAAAAACGCATCAGTAACTTTCTGCTGTGGCAATGTTCGTATGCGGAGTTCTACTTTACCGATGTTTTTTGGCCGGCATTCAGAGAAGAAGAGTTGTATGAAGCTATATTGTATTACCAGCAACGTGAACGCCGTTTCGGTAAGACAAGTGAGCAATTAATCTTATAAACAATAGCTGTTATATGTACAAAAGAATAGTGCTGTTTTTTATTTTCCTAGGTTTTGCCTGCGGAGCATTTGCCCAGGAAAGTGACACTACCCAGGTTGAAGTACCGGCAGAAGTGCCGGTCATTAATTATTCGTCGACGCCGAAGCGGTATAAGATTGCCGATATTAAGGTGACGGGTATTAAGAATTATGATGATTTCGTGTTAATCGGTTTCTCCGGATTATCGGTAGGTGACGTGGTAACTATCCCCGACGCCGGAGGTGAGATTACAACAGCGGTAAAGCGTTTTTGGAAACACGGATTGTTCTCGGATGTAAAAATCCTGGCAACCAAGATTGAAGGTGACCAAGTTTGGCTGGAAATTCAGTTGAAACAACGTCCCCGTATATCGGAAGTAAATTATCATGGTATCAAGAAAGGAGAGAGGGAAGACCTTGAGGCCAAGTTGGGTTTGAAGAAAGGTTTTCAGGTGACTCCCAACCTGATGGACCGTGCAAAGATCGTTATTCAGAAGTTCTTTGACGGCAAAGGTTTTAAGAATGTAGACGTTGATATTGTACAGCGTGACGACTTGTCGAAAGAAGGTGAGGTGATCGTTGATATTAATATCGATAAGAACGAAAAGACAAAGATCCACCGTATTTACTTCGAAGGTAATGAAGCTCTATCAGCAAGGGACTTGAAGAAGGCGATGAAGAAGACGAATGAAAAGTTCAGTCTTCCGAACGACTGGAAAACCAGTATCTTGGAAGCATTCAGTACAAAGAAGTTCACTACAGAAGAATACGAGAACGATAAGAATAATATTATCGCTAAGTACAACGAACACGGTTATCGTGATGCAGTGCTGCTATCGGACAGTGTTGTCAACTTTAATGAAAAGAAAGTCGACATCTTCCTGAAGGTAGAAGAAGGTGATAAATATTATCTGAAAGATATACGTTTCGTGGGTAATACACAGTATGCCTCTGATTATCTGGAAGCAATCCTGGGTATGAAACCGGGAGAGGTGTATAACCAGAAGAAGTTGAATGAACGTTTGACGACAGACGAAGATGCAGTTTCCAATGTGTATTATAATAATGGTTATATCTTCTTCAGTGCCGACCCGGTAGAAGTGGATGTGGATAACGACTCTATCTCTTTGGAAGTACGTATTCAGGAAGGCCCGCAGGCTACCATCAACCGTGTAATTATTAATGGTAACGACCGTTTGTATGAAGATATCGTACGTCGTGAGCTTCGTACCAAGCCAGGTATGTTGTTCAGCCGTGAAGACTTGATGCGTTCCGTTCGTGAAATTGCCCAGATGGGACATTTCGACCCGGAAAATATGGAGCCGAAGCCGATACCTGATCCTGATAACGGAACTGTAGATATCCAATATAACCTGACATCGAAGGCAAACGACCAGATTGAGTTCTCGGCCGGTTGGGGACAAACAGGTGTGATCGGTAAGTTGAGTCTGAAGTTTACGAACTTCTCCATGAAGAACTTCCTGAACCCGAAAACTTATAAAGGTATTATCCCGCAGGGTGAAGGTCAGACATTGACATTGAGCGGACAGACTAATGGTCGCTACTATCAGGCTTATAGTATTTCATTTATGGACCCGTGGTTCGGCGGAAGACGTCCGAATACACTTTCTGTAAGTGCTTATTTCTCCAAACAGACTGATATCAGTAGTAACTACTATAATAACAGCATGTCGAATTATTTTGGGGGATATCCTTATTACGGAAGCAGCATGTATGGCGGTTACTATGGTAATTATGGCGGTTATTATAATAATAATTATGAATTGGCATACGACCCGGATAAATCTATCATGATGTTCGGTCTTTCTGCCGGTTACGGTAAGCGTCTGAACTGGCCGGATGACTATTTCCAGTTTATGGCTACATTGAATTATCAGATGTATATCATGCATGACTGGGCATACTTCCTGGTGCAGAACGGTACTTGCCACAATGTAAACCTGGAATTGATGTTGCAGCGTAACTCTATCGACAACCCGTTGTATACTCGTAGCGGTTCACAGTTCTCTATGTCAGTCAGTGCTACTCCTCCTTATTCTTTATGGGACGGAAAGGATTATGCTAATATGTCGGACGATAATCCTGATAAGTTTAAGTTTATCGAGTATCATAAATGGAAGTTCAAAGCAAAGATCTTCTCTCCGTTGGCTCCGAGAGCGATCAAACGTACACCGGTATTGATGACACGTGTTGAATACGGATTCCTGGGATCTTACAACAAGCACAAACGTTCTCCGTTTGAAACATTCTATATGGGTGGTGACGGTATGAGTGGATATTCCAGTACTTACGCGACTGAAACGATTGGTTTGAGAGGTTACGAAAATGGTAGTATTGCCGGTAACGGTGGATATAACTCTTACGGTTATGCTTACTCTCGTTTGGCAATGGAATTGCGTTATCCGTTCCTGTTGGAACCGTCTTCTACGATTTACGGTCTTGTATTTGCTGAAGCAGGTAATGCATGGCGAGATTTGAAGAGTTTCAATCCGTTTGACTTGAAACGTTCTGCCGGTGTCGGTGTACGTATCTTCTTACCGATGATCGGTTTGATGGGTATCGACTGGGCGTATGGTTTCGACAAGGTGGATGGACAACGTAGTGCAGGTGGAAGCAACTTCCACTTCATCATCGGACAGGAGTTCTAATAATAAACAATGGATTAATTTAAAATTAACAATTCATCGTCAAGCGTTAACCATAATTCGTTGGAACAAAGTAAACCCTCTGCTATATTTGCAGTCAGAGAGTGAAACTATAAAAAGAAAGCGTATGAAGAAGATTATTGTTTTGAGTTGTATGATGCTCCTTTGCTCTTTTGCCGGTATGGCACAAAAGTTTGCCTTGATAGATATGGAGTATATACTAAAAAATATTCCGGCTTATGAGATGACGAACGAACAGTTGAGCCAGGTATCGAAGAAATGGCAGAATGAGGTGGAAGCTATCCAGCAGGAAGCACAAAACATGTATAAGACCTATCAGAGTGATTTGGTATTCCTTTCTGCTGAGATGAAAACGAAGCGTGAAGAGGAGATTGTGAAGAAGGAGCAGGAAGCACAGGACCTGAAACGTCAGTATTTCGGACCGGAAGGCGAGTTGTACAAGAAGCGTGAAAGCCTGATGAAGCCTATCCAGGATGAAATCTATAATGCCGTAAAAGAGATTTCGGAAGACAAGGGGTATCAACTCGTTGTTGACCGTGCTTCGGCGATGAGTATTATTTTTGCTTCTCCGAAGATAGATATCAGCAATGAAGTGCTGTTAAAGTTAGGATATTCAAAATAAATGCTTACATTTGTGCGCTTTATGCACAAAATAACATGATTGATTAATAACAATAATATTTTATAGAAAATGAAGAAACTGATTATTTTTTTGTTGATGATCCTCCCGTTAGGAGTTTTTGCTCAGGAAGCAAAGGTGGCAATTGTTAATTCGCAGGAAATTATGATGGCTATGCCGGAAATAACTGCTATGCAGGAAACAATGAAGCAGATGAATGACAAATATGCGGGCGAAATGAAGACGATGGAGGATGAATTCCAAAAGAAATATACAGATTATATCGCTCAGCAGGATTCAATGACTGAAAACATCAAACTGAGAAGAACACAGGAATTGGAAGATATTCGTCAGCGTGTTGAAAACTTTACACAGGTTGCACAACAGGATATGAATAAAAAACAGCAGGAATTGTTGGCTCCGATCCAGGATAAGCTTAGAAATGCTATCAAAGCTGTAGGTGATGAAAAAGGCTATGCTTATATCATCGATAACAATCCTGGTATCGTACTTTATACCGGCAATGCTGCAATCGATGCTACTCCGTTGGTAAAAGCTAAATTAGGCTTGAAATAATAGATTCTAATTAGAGATATAACAAAGGATGCCTTTCTATGGAGGGCATCCTTTGTTGTATTATATAAAGAAGGAAGAAATATGTTTTCACAAAAAGCAGGACCTATTGGGATTTTTGACTCTGGCTATGGTGGATTGACTGTCTTTGATAAGATTCGCCAGGCAATGCCTGAGTATGACTATATTTATCTGGGCGATAATGCACGTACACCTTATGGACCACGTTCATTTGAGGTGGTTTACCGTTTCACCCGCCAGGCCGTAATGAAATTGTTTTCCGAGGGGTGTCAGTTAGTGATTCTGGCGTGTAATACGGCATCGGCAAAAGCCCTGCGTACCATTCAGCAGCGTGATCTGCCGGACTGGGATCCTGCCCGCCGTGTGTTGGGAGTTATTCGTCCGACGGTGGAAATGATGGATCAGGTCAGCATTACAAAACATATAGGTATTCTGGGGACAGCCGGAACAATATCTTCACATTCCTATTCACTGGAGATAGAGAAAATGTTTCCTCATATCACTGTGACTGGAGAGGCCTGTCCGATGTGGGTTCCATTAGTTGAGAACAATGAGTTCGGTTCTCCCGGTGCGGATTATTTTGTACAAAAACATCTGGATCATATTCTGTCAGTCGATCACCGGATAGATACGCTGGTACTGGGGTGCACGCATTATCCGCTTTTAATCGGCAAAATCAGACAGTATTTGCCGCAGGGGATAACCGTCTTTGCGCAGGGAGAATACGTGGCAGAGAGCCTGAAAGATTATTTAAACAGGCATCCGGAAATGGACTGCCGACTTACCCGTAGCGGAGAATGCCGTTTCCTGACTACGGAGTCTGCCGCGAAATTCTCGGAGGCAGCCTCAGTCTTCCTGAATGATCCGATAGAAGTGGAGCAGATATCTATTGATTAAAAAAGAATCCGATGAAGTGGCCGAAGCATATATTCCTGTTAGCGGTACTGTTTGTTTGTGCCTGTGCCGATGCGGAAGAACTGGATACCTATCTGCGCAATAAAGGACTGGTCGATATCTCTGCACAGGATTCTACCATTCGTGTACAACTGGTTTATGCAACTCCCGATAATTTTATGGGAGAAGCTGTTTACTCCGGAATCACACGTGCCTGGCTTCATCCGGATGCCGCCGGGAAACTTGTGGCCGCTCAACGGCTGTTGAAAAAAGAAAATCCCGACCTTACGCTGGTTGTTTATGATGCGGCCCGACCGATGTCCGTACAACGTAAAATGTGGGCACTTGTTCGCGGAACCGATAAGGTGAATTATGTCAGTAATCCGGCTAATGGCGGAGGATTGCATAATTATGGAATGGCGGTAGATGTTACTATTTTTGATAAAACAGGCGCTCCCCTTTCTATGGGAACGCCATTCGATTTCTTTGGCGAAGAGGCTCATACGAATAATGAAGAGGTTTTATTGGATGCCGGGAAAATAGATCGCACAGCCTATGATAACCGGCGTTTGCTTCGCCGGATCATGAGAAATGCCGGGTTCCGCATCATTCCTTATGAATGGTGGCATTTCAATGCTTGCAGCCGGGCAGAAGCCCGGCAAAACTATCCTGTTTTGGATTAGTTGATATTCTTACCGAAAGGAGTCAGGGCAAGGGCTGCCATCTTGAAATGTTGCCTTCCCCAGGGGATACCGATGATGGTGATGCACAGCAGTAACCCAAATCCCAGGTGTGTCAGGCAGATCCAGAAACCTCCGAGTATGATCCATAGAATGTTCATGATAATGCAAAGGCAACCTCCGGAATTGCCGTTATCCGTAACCGTGCTGCCAAAAGGCCACAAAGCCAGCAGAGCCAGTTTCAATGTCTGTAGTCCGAATGGAATGCCGATGATCGTAACCATCAGCAGGAGGCTTGAAACCAGATATTCAATACTGGTGATCAGTCCGCCGAATATTAACCAGATGATATTACCTAAAAATTTCATACTTGCATGATTTATAGTTCCTACAAATGTAGCATAATTCTACTTAAAAGCAATAGTTATCGGAGCTGAAACCGATAGGCACCGCTTCATCCGCGGGTAGGCATCCGTTTGAAACCTTCCTGTCCGGATATTTATTCCGTTATCAGAAGTGTATCGGCAACTTCTATATGCCGTGTTTGCATACTGTCCAATTCGGCAAGTACCTGTTGTTTTACGATAGCAAAACTGTCGCGGAGTTCCGCTTTGACAGGTAATGAAGGAGGTGCCTCTATGTTCAGGGGATTTATCGACTGGCCGTTTTTGTGTACACGGAAATCGAGATGAGGACCGGTTGAGAGACCGGTAGAACCCACATAGGCGATCACTTCACCTTGCTGCACATGACTGCCCACCTGTATGCCTTTGGCAAACTTACTGAGATGCATATAAGTGGTGGTATATACGGAGTTGTGTTTTACTTTCAGGAAATTTCCGCCTCCATTCTGGTATCCTTTGGCAATAACGGTTCCGGCTCCGATGCTTTTAACCGGGGTACCGACCGGTGCTGCATAATCAACCCCATGGTGAGCGCGATAGCGTTTCAGAATCGGATGGAAACGGGCATTCGTAAAACGTGACGTGATACGGAAGATATCCAGCGGGGCTTTCAGGAATTCTTTACGCAGACTGTTCCCGTCCTGGTCGAAGTATTCGAATACGCTGTCCTGGGTAAAGGGGATAGCGACGAAGTCTTTTCCCTGATGAGTGAAAATTGCTCCCTGAATACCGCTTATATTCAGTGCAGTTGTGTCGTCGATATAAGCAATATCATAGAGTACACGGAAAGAATCACCTTCTTTTACATCATAAAAGTCTATTTGCCAGGCAAAGACATCGGAAATATTGATCGCCAGCAACGGGTTTACGCCTTTCGATTGTAATACGTTCCATAAGGAAGAATTGATTGTTCCTTCTACGTACTGGCGTTTTAAAGTAATAGGCTTGTTAAACTCGTAGGCACTGATTGTATCGCCGGTAAAGTCGATCACTGCGTAATCAGTTTTCGATTTAGCAAAAGCAATGTAGCGTATTTGTGCAGTGCTGTCTTGCATGGAGAAGGTATAATAATGCATGCCCGCTTGAAGTTTTGTAGGGTCCAGAACTTCTTTGGAAGATCTGCTGATACTGTCAGCCATTAAGGCAGAGAAACCGAGGTTAGAGAAGATTGCAGCCGGATTATCACCGTTTTTCATCTTATACTCTTTCAGGTCGAGTGTATCGATGCAGATACCGTATTGATATACGCGTTGGAGGCTGTCGATCCATTCGCTGTCAACTTCTTCTTCGCATTGTTTAGGGGTGTTTTTGCAGGAGATACCTACTATGAACAGTAAAATCAAAATAGGTGCAATGCCTGATCTCTTCATTATATCCTCATTTATAGTTTGTTCGTCGGGTGCAAACTTACGGAAAATTATGTAAAGCATCAGGCGCATGGAAGTAGCGTAGAAGGGAAGATTTGTTAATATTGACTAAATAGAATATCTTTGGGGAACAATTTGGACGGATTTGGCGTCTTATCCTTGTAAGTGATATAACAAATAGTATAGATTATGAAAAGAGTGATTTTTTATGTATTGATGCTCCCGATGGTACTTGGGATGATGATTTCTTGTTCTGAAGCCAAAACAGACGCAAAGAAACTGGAAGGTAAATGGAATGTGGTGGAAGTAAAAGGCGAGAAGATTCTGAAAGAAGGACTGCCCTATATGGAATTCGATATGGCTCAGAATAAATTGCATGGTAATGCCGGTTGTAATATGTTCAATACAACCATTACATTAGATGCCAACGATGTTTCTTCGATCACTATTGCACCGGGTGCTGCTACAATGATGGCTTGTCCGGACATGGCAACGGAAGATGCGATCATGAAAGCGATGGGTGATGTGAAAGCGGTTAAAGCCGGTAATTCAGAAAGCGAAATGACCCTGGTAGACCAGGACGGCAACGTATTGCTTGTTTTATCTAAAAATTAAACCGTATGAAGAAGTATTTATATCTCTGCCTGGCAGTTGTGGGGATAGCCGTATTTGCTTCCTGTAAATCACAAAAAGCCGTGGTGGCTTCCTATTCAGACCTGGATGGCGAATGGAGTGTAGTGGAACTGAACGGTAAGAAACTTGATCCGGCAGACAGCAAACAGCTTATTGTCATTGATGTTGCCCGTAACCATTTGTCTGGGAATGCCGGTTGTAACCGGATGAACGGCAATATCGAATATTCGGAAGCCCGGAAAAACATCATTAAGTTTCCGCAAGTTGCCACAACGCGCATGGCGTGTCCTGATCTGAAAGGCGAACAGGAGTTTCTGGAAGCCCTGAATAAAGTCGTTCGTTTCGAAGCGGAAGGAAATGTAAAGCCCGTGAATACGATTGCTTTTTACGGGACCGATAATGGAAAGCTGATGGTTATCGAAAAGAAATAAATAAGTAATTTCATAAAAAAGGAGAGGTGGCCCTGTTGAAGGAGGCCACCTCTTTGGTTTAGAGATTGAACATTCCTGTTTGTTGTTGTTTACTTCGCCAATAGTATAAACCAGTATGTTCTAAAAACCACCAATGTATTTTTTTTATTTTTCAATGCCAAAAGCGTGATTGCAAAGTTTTACAACTTGTTCGATAGAATTGAAATCAACTTTGTTTTCGTCAATGTATTTCTTTAATAATTCCTTTTGTTTAGGGAATAGTTTCAAGAATTGTTTTTCTGTAGAGAATCGTTTTAGCCGTTTGTTTTTTTCGATATAGAATTGATATTCTAATTTGGTTATGACAGTGTTTTTTGTATCGTCTCCTGTTCCATAAACCATATTGGAATAGCTATCAACAGAAGCTGTCTCTGTTTTCCCTCCAAATGTTAAGTCTTTTTTTATTCGTTTTTGACCTGAATATTGAACCAAAATTCGTGGGTCAGATTGTATTACTTCTGCTGCCTTATTCTTGTCTACTAATATGAACATCTGTTCTCCAATCTTTATGGATACAATCATTTCAGGGTCTGCAAATTCTTTTATCTCATTATCCTTGTCGATGAATTGGAACATGTTTTTCAGAAGATCGTAGTTTGACTGTACTTGAAAAACTCTTCCATCTTTATAATAAATATAAGAATCAGTAAATTCAGGAAATAAATAGTTGGTATGAACTCCTTGTGCCCAACAGATAAGTGAATTACAACAAATAAAGAATAGAAAAATAATCGATTTCATATTATTAGGATCAAGAGTGATGATAAGAAAGTTACAAGAAGAGAGTTCCAGATGGTTTTATCATCTGGATCCCTCCTCTTCTTGTAATTAATGATTTAAATGGAACCTGAGGTCCATTTATATGCTTCTTCCGAAGTTGCAGGCAACACATGTACTTGAATTTCATACAAGCGTTTGTATTCCGGAGCTCCGTCTGGACGAATAGCAGTGTTGGTCACTAAGTATTGTCGTGGTTGTGTAAAATCGCCTGGTGTACCTAACTTGGGTGCTCCGTTAACCGGATCTACTCTACATGCTCCTTGGTCGTCAAGAATAAATTCTAATACCATTTCGTTTATTTTCACAGGCATGATGACACTACGGAACATACCATCTTGTACTTCTTCGTAATAAGCTGTTGGTTTCACGTTTTCAGAGTCGAATGCCGATTTAACAAACAAGTGACCTTTGTTGGGTGTTATGTATTCAACTTTGTCTAATGTGAAAACATGAATGATATGTTTTTTCCCTTCCGGGGCAGAACTGTCATCAACAATTTCTTTTGTGTTATTGACTTTCATTGTTTCACCAGCAGCTAATGTCTTGTTCAATATTGTCATCGGTGCTCCGGTATTGTTAGTATATTCAATACCGTTCTCGATAGCATCCATAACAGAACGAGCGAGATAATTTTCCAACCATTGCCCTTTTCCGTCATTATGGTTGACTTGCCATACTTTGTTTACGAAAAGTTCACGCGGACGGTTTCTAACCATGGCTCCAGCTAATTCAAGATTTGAATAGACTGATTCGGGCACTTCATCCCAAACAATGCCGCTTTGGCAGCTGGTAAGGGTTGTTATACCAAATATGAAGGCAAATAATAAATTCTTTATTTTCATAATTTCTTTTGTATATATTATTGATAACTTCTGTTTTCCCATCCAGGATTTTGAACAAAATTACCGTTTACATCCAATGTTGTGCGAGCAAAAGGTAATTTATAGAATACAGCATCATTAAATTTACGTTCATAATAAACCACATTACCACTTAGTGAAGTGATCGGACGGATATCGAAATGAGGAGTGAAATATTTAGGATCATCTTTGGGTGCCAAATATCCATTGTCAACTACTTCTGTACTTTCAATACCTTTTCGGAAAATAAACATACCTTTTGATGATTTGTTTAACTCATCAATGGTTGTTTTACCTTCTGATTCACCCCATCTCAACAAGTCGAAATAACGGAATCCGGGGACTTCGAATGCAAACTCGATACGACGTTGCAATTTGTATTCTTCCCACAGATTGTGTCCAACTACTGATTCATCAAAGTTATCTAAACCTGCACGATTGCGAATTTGGTTAACTGCATCGCGAACTTCGTTTTCTTTGCCTCCCAGTTTATAGGCCGCTTCTGCATAGTTTAGCAGTGCTTCTGCGTAACGAACCTGGAAATAAGAAAGTGCGGATTGCGTATAGTTGACAGTTCCGTCTTCATTAAAACGACCTACAGTGTATTTTGTCGGATAATAACTTGTTACTGTTGATTGTGCACGTCCTGTAATAGCTAACTTTTCAGAATTTCTGAATTCGGTGTGAAGCGCGCTATATTTTTCTGAGCGGGTTGGTTCCGACAAGTCGATCCAGGTACGAACTAAGTAACGGAGTTCTTTTTTGTTGTCGAAATAACTGCTATCGTAAATGACTGTCGCGTAGAAACGTTTGTCACGGTCAGTGTACATCTGTAGGTAATTTTCGCTTTCAGCAGCCCATTCTCCGTCTGCATTTTTGGCAACACCCATTTCTTTTGCTTGAGTTGTTTTCCACCATTGCATCCATTTGCCGGTTACTTTATCTTTTTGATAGTAGCAGTCAACCAAATCTTGTGTAGGGTATGAACCACCACGACCACCACCCCAATCAGGAGAAAAGTCGGTAGTAGCTCCATACATACGTCCTTCCGGATGTGAGTTGTTCATCGGGTTGAATCCGGATCTGTTTGCTTCATTAAACATAACCGGCCAAATGGCTTCAACCGATTGGTGTCCGCTGGAAGTATTAAACAGATTGCTATAATCCGGATCCAGTTGATATTTACCGATCACAGATTTTGCAGCGTCATAAGCCTGCTGATAATAATGGTTTGCATTTTTTGAGAATTTGTAAAGCGTTTTACTTTCAGCAGATCCTGAGAGCTTATCGTAAAGACCCTTTGCTGAAGCTTCGGCAGCACATGCAGCAGCTAATGCCGAACGCGATTTTAATACTTGTACGGCCGATTCGTTTATCAATCCTAAAGCGGGTGTAGCAGTTGTCTGCTTGAAGTATTCCAACGCTTTGTCGTAATCAGCTAAAATTTGGTCGAATACCTCCTCACGACTGTTTTGCGGCAGCATGGTCTCATCGAAAATGGTCATCGACTGAGTGACAATCGGCATAATACCCCAATATCTTTCCATGTCGGCATAAAATAGTCCACGGAAAGCATAGCTTTCTGCTAATAGTTGAGCGCGTTCAGAATCAGTCATGTTTGGAACTTCCGGGATACGTTCGATAGCCAAGTTCGCTTGACGGATATTTTTATAACCTGCATCCCAAGGTGCACCGATTAAACCGGTGACACTGTTGAGTTCATCATATTCTCTGTTATTGAAACTATATTGGCGGAACGTATTTTGATCGCGGTCGATATTACCGCAAGCATTGTCAGACCATTGTTCAGCTTGGAATGCACTATTGGCACCGGCCGGACTCCACAAATAAAATTGATTGACAAAAGTGCGGGTCAGTTGGGCATTTGACCAGAATTGTTCTTCGCCTACTTTGTTAGTCGGTTCTATACCCAACGGATCACAGCTGGAGAGACAAACCGCAGCGCATAAGGCTAATATATTTAATTTCTTCATTTTGTTTTTGTTCTAATTGTATTACAATGTTAATGTAGCACTCAATGTGAATGAGCGTTGAGTTGGATAGCTACCCAATTTATTGCCACCCCAAATAGAGTTGGCTGGTAGATATTCCGGGTCTGTCATGTTACTGAATGGGTTGCTTTTCTTTACCCAAGTACAAACGTTGTTTGCAATGAAGTTTACACTTAATCCCTTAATATAATCTACGTTCTTAAGAACGCGACGTTTCAAATCATAGCTAACACTGATGTTCTTTAATTTCAGATATGAAGCATCGTATCCCCATACGTCTACATAGTTATATCCCCATCCGTAGCTGGAATTGGTTGGCAACGGAAGTTTATTGGTAATAGGGTTACTCGGTGTATAAGATTCTTGGAACAGGTATTTGCCATATTTCCAGTAATAATCCTGTTGTGAACGGGCTGGAGATGTAACATCACCTGAAACACTGGTAGCTCCCTGGAAGAATACTTCGAAACTGAAATCTTTCCATCCCATGCCTAATGTGATACCATACAATGTTTGAGGAGTAGTACCTCCACCTTCGTTATATGCATAGTCAGCAATACCTAACACACCATCACCGTTACGGTCGTCCATTCGGAATGTACCGACTGTGTGATTACGTTTGAAATGCAGATACGAGTTATACATATCATCGTAAGAAGTGAAAATACCATTTGTCTGCCATGAGATGTTATAAGTTTCTGCATGAGCATTTACACCCAAGTCGTTCAGGTTGGCATAGTAATAATCTGTACTTTTATCTGCATGTCTTACTGTAACTTCTTCCCAATGTGTATAGTTTGCACCGACTCTATAGGTGAAGTCACCGATACGGTCGTTCCAGTTTAAAGAAAATTCCACACCACCTTTATGGGTTGTTACGTAGGGGGCATTCATTTTCGGAGTATTAGGCAAACCTAAGATCGGAGTATAGGTCAATTCTGGGTTCATGTCAATTTCATCACCCTTGTTTAGGTATAGATAGGTGTCGAATGATCCGGACAAACGGTCTTTCAAGAAACTGAAATCAACACCACCACTGATTTGCTGTGATTCACCCCAAGTCAGATTACTGGAAACGTTGGTCTCGGTCCAAGCTGTACTAGCTCCCATGTTTTCCCCTAACAGAATGGTTTTAGACAAACCATATTGGTTCATGTAGCTGAATGGTTTTGACAATTCGTTACCTACAATACCGTAGCCGGCACGAATCTTGAATGAGTTGATTAAGTCAGTGTTCAGAATGTCTTTGATGAAGGTTTCCTCTGTAAGCATCCAACCTGCAGATGCTGCATAAAAGAATCCCCAACGTTTATCCGGGTGGTAACACAATGATCCGTTATAGTTGGCACTCAATTGTAACATATACTTGCTATCGTAATCGTAAGTGACACGACCGACCAGAGATGCAGAACCCCATAAGCCTTCGTCACCATTCATAGAGTCCATGGTCGATCCACCGTCTATCTGCGTGTTGTAGATGGCTGGATAACCATACTTTTTAGCCATTGTCGAATTGGTCCTTCTCTTTTGGCTGGTATAGTTGAGCATCGCGCTCAGGTTATGTTTACCGAATGAACGAACGTAGTCGGCCTGGACAATACCGGTTGTCAATGAATAATTATTCCAGGTTTGAGACAATTTGGCATTATTCGGGTTGTAGCTGTTTTCCTGAGTTGAATATGGAGCACTGTACACACCTATTTGCGGGTGTTCGAATGTCTTGTTCATGGAATTACTGTAGTTGAAGTTGACACTTGTACTAACAGATAATCCTTCTACCCAGGGCAAACTCCATTTTAAACCGATGTTACTTTGCAAACGATAGTCATCTGTGTTATTGAAACCTGTTCGTAAACGAGCATCTAAACTATTATTCCTTTCTAAACCGGTTGTCCAGTTTCGGGGGATGTTGTTCATTTCATTGTCCTCAATCAAGACGTTGTTGAAAATGTTATCTCCTCCGTACGGTTTTTTGTTCTTAGCCATTACGCCATTTAAATTCAATGTGAATTTCAAACTTTTGTCTTTCAACAAATAGGCGTCGGTGTTGACAATGGCGTTATACTGTTCGTAATTGTAGGAATCACTGATACCGGATTGGTTCATGTATCCCAAACTTGAATAGTATCTAACTCTTTCGCTACCACCTCTTACACTCACATTGGTTTGCGACATAGGTTGAACATGATCAAACCAATCCCATGGATCATAGTTACCATAGTAGTTTTCAATGTCTCCGCCTTGTGTTTTAAATGGGTTAAAATAGTCGTTTATTTCATCTAGTGTATATCCTAAACCGTATTTTTGATTCACCATGTCGGTGATTTCTTGACGGCCGTATCCCTGAGAAGAAAGGTGGTACATATAATATTTGGACATTTCCGTTGCATTGTATGCGGGACTTTCAGCCATACTGGCAGCATACAATTCGTTTTTCTTGTTCACATAGTCCCAAGTACTCATGGGCTTAAACTTATAGGAAGGTGTCATCATGGTCATCTTTTGGCTTACTGATATTTCCAGCATACCTTCTTGTCCTTTTTTGGTAGTTACTACCACAACACCGTCTTTTGCACGTGGACCGTATACAGCAGTAGCAGATGCGTCCTTCAAGATACTCATAGAAGCAATATCATCCGGGCGCAGGCGGTTGAAGAATACTTCACCCTGTTCCGTTTCCATTACAACATCATCGATTACATACAAGATTTGGCTACCGCCACGGATCCAAATTTTGGAAGTTTCACCCGGAGCACCTGAACGTGCCTGTGTGATGATACCAGATACACGTCCACCTAATCCGTCACTAGGAGAGGTTACTGGTAATTTAGCGATTGATTCGACTTTTACGTTAACGGCAGCTGCTGTCAAAGTTTTTGTTTTTTGAACACCGGCAAAACCTGTTACTACAACTTCATCTAGTGCTTGGGAGTCTTCCTGAAGTTTGATGTTTAAGTTAGGATTCCCTGTGTACTTGACTTCTTGAGTGGTGTAACCTACAAACGAAATTTGGATAGTTGCTCCATTTTTGACATCTTCCAAAACAACTTTACCATCTAAATCGGTAACATTACCATTTGTTGTGCCTTTTACAACTACGGATGCTCCGGTGACAGGACCGAAATCATCCTCTACAATAACCGTCACTTTCCCATTTTGTTGGGTGATGTTTACGCTTGGTCTAATGGGAAGGGTATCGGCAAGCATACTCGCAGGTGAGCATGTCATTCCGGCCAACAATAATAGACCAATTGGCTTGAAGTTTTTCAACATAATTGATTTAGTTTATTTGTTAATTTAACAAGTTCTAGAAGAACTATGGTTCTTTTTAGGTTACAAAGTTACATATTAAATTAAAATAACAAAAAAATGCATCGCTTTTATTTGATTTCTTTTATAAAAACTCTCCATTTATATAAATGAGAAAATATATAGAGCATTTTCGCCCCAACTTTTTATTATTGTACATGTAGAAATGTATCCTTCAACCATAGTTCTTCTAGAACAATG
Organism: Parabacteroides caeci; assembly: GCF_023656795.1. Classification (NCBI taxonomy): domain Bacteria; kingdom Pseudomonadati; phylum Bacteroidota; class Bacteroidia; order Bacteroidales; family Tannerellaceae; genus Parabacteroides; species Parabacteroides caeci. The sequence continues at coordinate 58,784 of NZ_JAMOKT010000011.1, read as the reverse complement.
GTTGTCAAGCCCCCGTTAGTGGCATTAAATCGAGTGTTTATTTAAATTTTATTTATCAGAGGTACGATTTTAGAGAAAGAAAAGGAAAAGACAGATTCCTATGGGTGCATTTTAACAATGCCCATTCTAAGGTCGTTATAATGCCCATCCAAGTTACCTTATAATGCCCATTCAAGCAACCTAACAATGGGCATTGTTAAAATGACTGTTCCTCCAGTCTTAGGATTTGTATCCATTCTGCAATTGACAAGTGCAGGTGTGAAGGTGGTGAAGACAGTGAGGGGTGTTTTGTAAACTTTCTAAATGTATAAATAAAATACGTGGTCTCTTTAAAGAGAGGTCATATTTTATTTATTTTCTCGCGAAGTTTACAATGAGGGGGTAAAAAACTTCACATCCGTCACATCCATATCCGTTTTGTAAAGAAAAAACAGAAACGACTTCTCCAATTGGTTTGAAGGGTGGGATTCTTTTGTCTCCTCTTTGATAGTAATGTTACTGGAGATATTTCATACGGGTAGGCACATTCGTTTTCATTTTTTTTTACTGGTTGTATTATTCTATAATACAGTGGATTGTAGCAAAGGAAGAGTGAGGGGTGATAAAATTGCTTTATGTCGGTAGAAACGGCGCTTGGTCGAAAAAGAATAGTTCTTGACCTGTATTCTTTCGGCCGAGAACGTTTTTGGGTACGGTTGCCTTTGTTTTGTGATTTTTTGTTTTATATTTAAGGCGATTTTAAACAGGAGCTAAATTATGATAACATCCATCCCGTATCAAACTCAAAGAAAGTTCCTTTTGCCTGGCTGCATCAGTGGCAGATAAGTGGAGTGATGCAGCTTGTGGACCACGTATTGTTTAATCGTTAATACATTATTATTATGAAGGCAAGATTTTTTAGTTTGGTATTATTAACCGTATCGATGTTGGTTGTACAGAAGTGAATGATCCGGTCTTGGATCAGGAGGTTAATCAGAATGAAGAAAACATAGCTCAGTTGAAAGCGATGGCAGAGGAAGCCGGGTGGATAGTATCGCCTAAAGTAGTGGAGGGTGAGAGAATAACACCTTTGACAAAAGAGGAAATAGATGCTTTTAAGATTAGGGTGAAAACATATTCTGATTATCCAAGGATGCAGAAAGAACGAGAGATTTAAATAGTATTAGAGGATAAACTGTATCTATGTATGTTCCCATTTTCTCCTATGTTGAAGATCAAAGCTTATGCAAGTGGCTCAATGGTGGTATATGCAACTTATGGGTATTGTTGGAGTAATAAATGTAATCAGTTTCCAATTAAAGTCTATTATGATTTGGATGAACATGGTGATATATGTTATGCTTTTGCCGGTTCGGATTTTATTTTTTGAACCATACGAGTTTTCCCTTTTGAGAAATGCCCTCCAGCAGGATGGAATAGGAGTCGTTTTCGCTGGTCGTATAAAATTCGATGGAAGCTTTACCTTTCCAATTGGTTTGAAGGGCAGGATTCCAATAGAGGGTGGTGCGTAAATCTGTTTTGAGTTCTTCTTCTTTCCACTTAGTCTCATATTTGGGGACATAAAACGTGGCCGGTTTCTGATAACCTAAAAGCCGGGTCATTTGTATGTTCTTAGGTATATAGTTGTATTCCGGGACATCCTTTTTCAATGTAATGGCTATGAAGCTGGCACCGGTCATTGGAAACCAGGCTAATCCGGCTGCGGGTTCTCTGTTGTAATCAATTTGTTCTATGTGTTGTGGGGGGATATTCTCTAATAAGCTTTTCGCTATGGATGAATCGTAAACGGGGAATCCGTTTAGAATGATTGTGATGGGTTTGGCTTTTTCGAATTTATCCATATCCCTTAGGCGGTATAAACCACTAGGTTGCAGGGTTAATCCCGGGAGACGAGAGGTTAAAAAAGTTGGTAAATCGATCATCGGTGTCTTTTTCAGCTCCTCCTCTTTGATAGTGATGGCACTGGGAATGCTTTCATACGGTGTTTTATACACCTTTTTCTTAGCCGTTACTACGACATCTTCTAAAAAGATAGAACGCATGCCATTTTCATACGTCATTTTCCGTTCAGCTTTGTTCAGAAACTCAACCGTTTCGGGCGAATCGGAGTAGATGTAATATCCGGTAGGCGTTTCAGTATTGTTCCTCGTAGCAGGAGGCAACAAAGGGTAAACAGTACCTGTTTCCGGGAAAGTCTCTGTGTCTAAAGCCAGTAGAACGTTTTTTCCGTTTTTCCGTGTCGTGGCCTGTATATTGTAGATGGTACTGTCTGGAAATTCGAAGCCGTTGAAAATAAACCTGCCGTTTTCGTCAGCGTGTACTTCCTCCAATACCCTTTGGTTGGGTATGTGTATTTGTATTTTGGCATGGGGTATGGGTTTGTTGCCAACTAACCTTTTCACAGTTCCGGTGATTTGTTGGGTCTCTTCGGTAGGAATGGTCGGTCGCTTGTAATTGGCGGCCAAAGCTTCTTCGATGGGGTATTTCCGCCATCCTTGCGTCAGCATGAGCAGGTCCAGTCCCGCTCGGTGTATGCTGTCATTCCCTCGGAAGTACCATCCCGGATCCTCGATATGCCCTTTCAGTTCGGAGTTCAACAGCAAAGAGGTGAATATGGTATGGGTAGAATCCGGTAACAGATCGGCATTGTTGGTTATGGCGAGGGAGAAATTGCCTTGTACGGGTTTGCCTTTGGCATCTTTCAAGGTGATGTCCAAACGGATTTTTCCCTTTGGAGTATTAGTCTCTTGGGCTGTTTCTATATAAGCAGTGACCGGTAGGTCGTTTTGGGCGAAGATTTGCCGTTCGCTGATGATCTTGCCTTGCGGGGATAGCAATAGCAGATGGACGATACCGGAGGTGAAAGCCTCTTTGGGCAGGGTGATCCGGTGGGTTTGTTGGAATGAACGAACAAATAGTGGATATCCCCGTTGATGGATCAGTAAAGTCAAAGGCGTTTCGGAAGTGACACCGTTGGGGTAGAGCAAGAAAATGTGGTAGCTGTACGCGCTTTCCTTTACGTTCAGCGTGTAGGTGTTCGTTTCGGCGGCGGGTAGTTTGAAGCGTTTTTCCACGCCGGCTTGTGAGGTACATTCCGCATAGTAGTCTTTTCCGGCTTCCGGTGTCCAATAGAATGCCCCCATACCGGCATGAGACGTTTGGAAGATACAGATTTCATTCCCTTCTTCGTCTTTTACAACTCCGAATATGTTTTCAGAAAGTCCGTAGGTATTGATAGCTTTGAACGCCATCTTGGATTGTACCCCAGCTGGCAGATTCCCCCCTTCCGGCAGGAAGTCAACATGGAAATCATTGTCGGGAAACGAAATGGGAAGGAATTGCTGGAAGTTGGCCGCTTCGAGTTTGATGGCTTTTTGTTTGTATTTGGCAGGAGAGAGCTTAAAGTTCAAGGCTTTGTCTTCCGTCCAATGGTCGATTTTTTCTTTTTCGTTGTAGAGGTCGATATTCTCCAAGGGAATGTATTCTTTAGAGGCGTTGTTGAACATTTTGAGCGTTCCTTTGACCTGTTTCTGTCCGTTTTCCCTTTCGTAAGAAATTTGTGTGGACAATGATTTGCAGAGTGGTGAAACGATCTGTATGGGTTTGTGAAAAAAGAAATCTTCATCAGCGTTTTGCATGTAGCGGGTATATGCCCTGAGTGTGTATAGGCCTGTTGGCAAGTCTTCATCCAAAGGAAGGTAACCGTGGAACAGGTTGTTTTTGTCCGGTCTGATCTTTATACGACAGACTGTTTCCCCGAACGGGTTGACCAGTTCGGTGTAGATATATCGGCTGTCAATTTTCTGCATGTAGTCCAAAGCGTTGACTAGATAGGCCTTGAACCAGATGGTGTCTTTTCCGGCATACAGGGAACGGTCGGTATGCAGATGCAGTTTTTCATTCGGGTATAGTTCGCTCTGCAACCGTAACCTTTCGGCAATCGTGTCGGGTTGTAACTGGGCTTTGGCAGGGACGCCGATGAGGCATATCAATATGAGTATGGCTGTAATCATGGTAAGCGTCTTTTATATTTTTGCAATAATACGAAAAAAAGAATGAAGTTTGATTTTTTTGTTTTATATTTAAAGCAATTTTAAACAGGAGCTAAATTATGATAACATCTATCCCGTATCAAACTCAAAGAAAGTTTCTTTTGCCGGGCTGCATCAGTGGCTGATAAGTGGAGTGATGCAGTTAGCGGACCACGTATTGTTTAATCGTTAATACATTATTATTATGAAGGCAAGATTTTTAAGTTTGGTATTATTAACCGTATCGATGTAGGTGTCTTAGGATATTTTTCTTTAGGGTACATAAGATTAATGTAAAGCATCCAGGCAATGAGTAAATGTATCTATTTTATTTTGTTAGCAGTTATAATACCTGTCTTTGCACAAGCACAACTTTCCCCCGATTTGGTGGCGACGCGGTTGTGGCAACAAACTTGTCTGTTCCCGAATGAGAAGATATATCTGCATACCGACCGGTCATTATATATGGGAGGCGATACGCTGTGGTTTCGTGCTTATTTGGTGAATGCGATTAATAACCAACCGGAGAAAACAAGCCGTTATATCTATACGGAGTTGGTAAATCCGTTCAGTAAGGTGGTGAAGCGTGTGAAGATCAAGCAGGATGTGGAGGGCTTGTTTTATGGGTATTTACCATTGGATATGGATTTGCCGGGAGGTGAATATACGGTTCGGGCATATACTCGTTATATGGAGAATAGTGGAGAGTCGTTCTTTTTTCGCAAACCGGTCCGGGTCGTTCAGGCTTTAGGTAAATCAGTTAAAGCCGAAGTTGATTTCAGTGGTAAAGCGGGGCAAAAACAGGTCAAAGGTGTTGTGTGTTTAAAGAATATGACATCCCGGCAAATGATTAAACTGGAAAATGTCTCGTTCTTTGATGAAAAAGGTAAGATTGACTACTGGACAGAAGATGGGCAATGCCATTTCAAGATCACTCCGGACGACTATAAACAGAAAGTAGTCAAGTTGGAAGCCGCCAACTTTCAGCAGTTTCTGCCTGTGGATCTACCGGAAGCCGATTATCATGTGGCTTTCTTGCCCGAAGGAGGTAATCTGCCTGCCGGTGTTTTGTCGAAGATGGCGTTCAAGGCACTGAATAGTTGGGGGCAGTCGGAAGAGGTGTCCGGTATCGTGAAAGATGAGTCCGGCAACGTAGTCTGTAAATTCCAAACAACCCATGCCGGTATGGGGACTTTTAATTGGATACCGGAAGCGGGAAAGAAATATTATGCCGAGTGTACTTCGGAAGCCGGTGTCACCCGTCGTTTTGATTTGCCGGTAGCCCACCAGGATGTGGTTTCTTTGAATGTGATAGAAAATAGGGGAGCTTATGTTGTTTCCATTCGAGGCGGGCAGTCTTTGAATGAACCCCCCCGACCATTTACTCTTTTGGTTCATGAACGGGGGCTTCCTCTTTTGGCGCAGGAAATAGATGTGGAAAAGCCGGTACGCATCAAGCAAGAGGGGATTGCCTCTGGCGTGTTGCATTTTGTCTTGCTTTCTTCGGTCGGGAACATCCTCAGTGAACGGTTGGCGTTTGTAAAGAATGATGACCAGGCTTGCCTTTTGCTTCGTCCGGATAAAGGAACGTACGGCTGGCGGGAAAAGGTAAATCTGTCTGTCGCCTTGCAAGATGTGTCGGGGAATCCGTTAACCGGAAGTTTTTCGGTGTCAGTGACTGATACCAAGGATCTATTGCCGGATTCTACCTATACGATTTATACCTCCTTATTGTTGACTTCTGAGTTGAAAGGGTATATCGAAGAGCCGGGGTGGTATTTCTATTCGGATGAACCTTTCAGGAGGGAGGGTTTGGATTTGCTGATGTTGACGCAAGGCTGGAGGAGTTACCGGTTGGAGCAAGCACTAGTTACCGATTACCAAACACCGGCGATTGCTCCGGAGTTATATCAGCGTCTCACCGGTGATGTGAAACGATTGGTAGGAAATAAGGTCGTGAAAGGGGCGAAAGTGACGGTGAACATACCGGATCAGGGGGTACTGGAAGAGGTGAAGACGGACGAAGAGGGATGTTTTGACTTCAGTCCGTTTGAATTTCCTGATAGTGCGCTTTATAGTGTACATGCCGTTTCTCCCAAAGGAAGTTCTAATGTGTTATTGTCTCTTTCTCCGGAAGAATATCCGGCAGTTGAACAAGCATGGCCTTTCATGGAAGAGAGGCACGTCGCTGGTCGGCCATTGGCTGAAAATGTTTCGGTTGATGTCAGTTTCATGGATAAATCCAACCGGCGGGTAAGTTATGAAAACGGCTTGCGTAGTGTGTTTTTGGAAGATGTGGTGGTGACTGCCAAAAAGAGGAAAGCCCCTAAAACCCCTTATGAAACGATACAGGGAAGTATAACTATTCGGCAAGAAGAGATAGAACAGGTGCCGGATATGTCTTTAAAGACTTTTTTGTTGTCAAGGTTTCCAGGATTGTATTTTAAAGAGAATGTAGTGCCTTACTATCGTGGTGATGATCCGGGTAATAGAGTAAGGGTTGTCTTGAATGAATTTCCGGTAAATGACTCTATCATGGAGAATCAGTTGATACAAACGTTGAGCTTGAAAGATATCGAACAGATTGATATCAACCGGGATCGAACAGCAGGATTGGCTTGGTTTCCTATGACTGGCGCTTATTTTATTGCTATCAAAATGAGGCAAGGCATATCTATGGCGAATTATATACCTAAAAACGTTGGGCAAATCCATTTGTTAGGTTACCAGAAACCGGCTGCTTTCTATTCCCCCAAATATGAGACCATGCAGCAGCAAGAGAATCCGATGCCTGATTTGCGGACAACCCTTTATTGGAACCCGAAGGTACAAACCGACGAGCAGGGCAATGCTTCGGTCGAGTTTTATACCGCCGATAGCGAAGCCCCCTTTTCTGTCGTGATAGAAGGAATCACCGATGATGGGCGGTTGATTCGTGGGAAGTGGTAGTCTTATTTAGATCGGTAATCTGGGTATAATAAATACTTTTTTCGCATTTGTTTATATTTATCCAGTTCCGGTTGCCAGCTCTCACGTATTTCCTCCTCTGTCAGTCCTCTGACAATCTGGTAACGGAGTTCTTTGGTGCCGGCCAGCAGGTCGAACCATTGCGGACGGGAGAAAAAGAAAGCCTGTTCGTTTCCCGCCTTATTATAGAAGTCCAGGAAAAAGCGCAGGGTCAATCCTCCCTCGAAAGGATATTCCCGGAGGTCGATGCCATAGCATTCCTTGTCTTTTTGCAAAGGATTCGTATCGAAGCCCGGTAATGAAACAGGAGTGAATGCGAAATCGCCGTATTTCCGGTCCGGGTATCCGATCACCTGGAACGGATAGTAAGTACCGCGTCCGACACTGACGTTGGTTGCCTCGAAGAAGCATAACGACGGATATAGGCGGATCGACTGGTCGTTTGGCAGGTTAGGCGAAGGCTTGACCGGTAGCCAGTACGGATCGCCATGTTTCCAGTTTTCCATTTTAACGATATGCAGTTTGCAACTGTCCGGAGAGCTTTTCAACCAGCCTTCACTGTTGATCATCCAGGCCAGTTCGCCAACCGTCAGGCCGTGCAATAAAGGGATCGGATCGACACCGACAAACGACTCAAAACCTTTCTGACGGATCGGGCCGTCCACAAAATCATTGGGATTCGGACGGTCGAGTACGATAAACTCGACACCGTTTTCCGCACATGCTTCCATGACATAATGCATGGTACTTATATACGTATAGAAACGGGCTCCCACATCCTGAATATCGAATACGATAACGTCCAGCCCGTTCAACTGTTCGGCTGTCGGCTTTTTGTTTTTACCATAAATAGAAACGATAGGAACGCCGGTTTTCAGGTCGCGGCTGTCTTTTACTTCTTCCCCGGCATCGGCTGTTCCCCGGAAACCATGTTCGGGTGCAAAAACCTTTTTCACTTGAATGCCTTTTTCAACCAGGGCATCCAGTAAATGTTTCTGTTGTTTTTCCAGAATAGAAGTCTGGTTGATAACCAGTCCCACTTGTTTGTCTTTCAGCAAGCGGGTAATCACATCCATACGCTCGGCGCCTAAAATCAAAGGTCCCTGAGTTGTTGCGGCTTGTAATCCGGGCATGAGCAATATGCCGATAAACCAAAGTGTAAGTCTGAAAACTGTTTTCATAATCCGTTTCCTACTGTTTATTATCTGCAAAAGTAGCAAATGTTCGTCTCTTTAAGGCAACGAAAGGATTAAATGTGTTTCTATTTAACATGTTTGCCTTGAACCATCATACTTGATTTCGTGTTGAATTAATATAAACAAAAAGAATAATCATATGACAACAAAACTTCCAAAGATCAAAGAAAAAGCAAAAACCGAAGCGTTAGTGTTAGATCACAAAGAAGATCGGTATCCGGTACAGCAGGTAGCAACAGGCGGTAAAGTAACAAAAAAAGAGGTGAAAGACGCCGTTAAAGAAATCAACCCCGACTTGAATAGCTTCGGCAGCAGGGGATAGTATTTTATCGGCCGGATAATGGATAGCCAATATAAAATATCTGTATCTTCGCAACCGGATTAACTTAAAACAAGGTATGGATAAAATGAATCCTATTGATATTATCTCAAAATATTATCCGGCAGAATCGGATGCTTATCATATATTGGTTACCCATAGCCGGAGTGTCGCCGACAAAGCATTGAGTCTGGCCCGGATGCATCCGGAAATGAATCTGGACATTCCGTTCATTGAAGAAGCCGCTATGCTGCATGATATAGGTATTTTCCTGTGTAATGCTCCGGAGATCGGCTGTTTTGGAGATGCCGAATACATCTGTCACGGCTATCTGGGAGCCGATCTGATGCGTAAAGAAGGCTTTCCCCGCCACGCATTGGTTTGTGAACGGCATACCGGGACCGGTATAACCCGTGAAATGATAGAGGAGCGGCATCTTCCGCTTCCTTCACGTGTAATGGTGCCGGTTTCGTTGGAAGAACAGCTGATCTGTTTTGCCGATAAGTTTTACAGCAAGACAAAACTGGATAAGGAAAAGTCCGTTGAGAAGGTAAAACAGGGCCTTTCAAAGTACGGAGAAGATACTGTAATACGTTTTGATAACTGGTGTAAACTCTTTTTAGGGGAATAAAAGCTATAGGGCTCATTAATTTATTATACATTTGCACGCTGTAACGATTCAGTTGACAGTTGACAGTTGACAGTTGACAGTTGGCGATTGGCAATTAGGATAATCTTCATTCTTAATATCCAATCCTCAGTTATCAATTATCAACTGTCAGTTGTCAACTGTCAACTGTCAACTTAATTAATGAGACACAGAGGCTTATTTATCCTTTTATATTTTCTCGCAGGGGCTTTGATGATGTATTCGCAGGAGCTGGTTGCCCCGCGTGATACCGTATTGCCAGTCAAAGGGGATACGATAGCGCTGGCAGCCACTGATAGTACAGTCCTTGTATCCGACTCTACCAAGAACAATAAGGTCGGTCTCGATGCACCGGTTGTTTACCAGGCGAAAGACTCTATGGTAATGACTGCCGGCAACTGGGCGTATCTCTATGGCGAAGGGGATGTAAAATATCAACAGATCGGATTACAGGCTGAAAATATAGAGATGAGCCTGGATAGCAGCCTGGTGTTTGCCAAGTTCGGTCTCGACTCTATCGGTGAAGAGTTCGGTTACCCGTTGTTTAAGGATGGTGATCAGGAGTACGAATCGAAAACGATGCGTTATAACTTCAATACCAAGAAAGGGTATATTACCGATGTGATCACCCAACAGGGAGAGGGATTCGTAACTGCCGGCCGTACAAAGAAAATGGACGACGATGTCCTGAATATGGTGGGCGGTAAATATACCACCTGCGACGAGCATGATCACCCTCACTTTTATATCCAGATGACCAAGGCGAAGGTACGTCCTAAAAAGAATATCGTGACCGGTCCGGTCTATATGGTGATCGAGGATGTACCGTTATATCCGATCGGTCTGCCTTTCTGCTTCTTCCCGTTTTCCAGTACTTATTCTTCCGGTGTGATCATGCCGACCTATACTGATGACTCTCAGAGGGGATTTGGTCTGCGCGACGGAGGATATTACTTTGCACTGAGCGATTATGTCGATCTGGCGGTGACCGGTGAGATTTATACGAAAGGTTCCTGGGGGCTTCAGGCACAGTCTTCCTATAAAAAGAGGTATCTTTTTTCGGGTAACTTCAATGCGGCTTACCAGGTCAGCAGGTATGGCGATAAGGGGCTCGACGACTATAGTCTGTCGAAAGACTTCCGGTTGAACTGGACGCATAGCCAGGACCCGAAAGCGAATCCGTACCGGACTTTTTCTGCCAGTGTCAATTTTGCGACTTCCAGTTTCGACCGTAACAGCGCGATGGGTATTTATAACCCGAATACGACAAACAATACAAAAGGTTCCAGTATCAATATCACGCAGCGTTTCCCGAATAATCCGTTGACGCTTTCGGCAACCATGAACGTGAACCAGTCTTCCAAAGACTCCATGATCTCTGTGACATTGCCTGACCTGACTATTACGCTGAGCCGTATATTCCCGTTCAAGCGTAAGAATCCGGTGGGAAAGGAACGGTGGTATGAAAAGATCTCCATGAGTTATTCGGGATATTTCAAGAATAGCATCACAACGAAGGAAAACCAGTTGTTTAAGTCGAATATCATAAAGGACTGGAAGAACTCGATGGATCATAGCATTCCGGTCAGTGCCACATTTACAGCATTCAAGTATATCAATATATCTCCGTCTTTCAATTACAAGGAAAGCTGGTATACCAGTAAGATCACCAAGCAGTTCGATCCGCACCTGAATACTTTGGTAAACCGTGATACTACTTACGGATTCTATCGTATTTATAACTACAGTGCGTCGTTATCAGCTTCGACTACGTTGTATGGTTTTTACAAGCCGCTTCCTTTCCTGGGAGATAAAGTGGAGATGATCCGCCATCGTTTCGAGCCTTCTGTCAGCATTAGTGCCGCGCCTGACTTTGGCGGTAGCATCTTTGGTTTCTATGATCATTATCAGTATATAGATGCGAATGGCGATCCTATCGATTATGTTTATTCTCCTTTTTCCCACAATGGTTCTATCCCAAGCGGAAAACAGGGAAGTTTGAACTTCTCTCTGGATAATAACGTAGAAATGAAAATTAAGTCGGATAAAGATACTACCGGCTTTAAAAAGATCAGCCTGATCGATAAGTTATCCTTGGGGATGAGTTATAATATGGCGGCGGACTCTTTCAAATGGAGTGACCTCTCTGTCGGATTGCGTCTGAAGTTCTCAAAGAGCTATACGTTGAATCTGAACGGACAATTCGATACTTATACCTATGGTGCGGATAAAAACGGAAAGCCGATAAGGCTGGACATTCCCCGTTGGAAAGCCGGCAAAGGTATCGGACGTCTGCGTTCAACAGGAACCAGCTTCTCCTATACTTTCAACAACGATACGTTCAAGAAGTGGTTCGGAGGTAAAACGGATAGTAATATCCCGGAAGAGAATGCAGGAGACGGCGAATTGGAAAATCTGACAGCCGAGAATGCGGATGGTGAGAATGCGGATGCGGAAGGAACTCAGGAAGGCGGCCGTTTGCGTGGCAAGAAGAAAGATACCGGAGAGTATGATTCGGATGGTTATCTGATCTCGAAAATCCCGTGGAGCCTTTCTTTCAATTACAGTATGCAGTTGCGTTATGGCGATTTCGATCCGAATAAGCTGGAATATAAATATAAGCTGACACATGCACTGAGCTTTAACGGAAATATCCAGCCGACAAAGAACTGGAGTTTTAACTTCAATGCCACTTACGATGTCGAGAACAAAAAGATTTCGTTTATGACCTGTAATATAACCCGTAACCTGCACTGTTTCCAGATGTCGGCAAGTATCGTTCCGGTGGGAGGATATAAGTCGTACACATTCTCTGTAGCAGTAAGTTCTTCCCTGCTGAAAGACTTGAAGTATAACCAGAGCAGCAGCGTTCGTTCAGGTCAGGACTGGTATTGATCTCATAGGCTAGAAAAGACATAAAGAAAGGGCGATGAATTTATTTTCACCGCCCTTTCTTTATCCTGGTATCTTACCATTCTATAGGAGTCTGCCCCGTGGCTATCAAATAATCGTTTGTCTTACTGAAATGCTTGTTCCCGAAGAATCCGCGGTAGGCGGAGAGGGGGGAAGGATGTGCTGATTTGAGTATCATATTGCGCGAAGCATCGATAAAAGCACCTTTGCGCTGTGCATATGAACCCCACAGGATATAAACAATGTGGCTGCGCTCTTCTGCCAGTTTGTGGATAACCGCATCCGTAAATGCTTCCCATCCCCGGTTCTGGTGTGAACCGGCCTGATGTGCACGGACCGTCAGTGTTGCATTCAACAATAAAACACCCTGGTCTGCCCAACGCAGCAGATTACCGCTTTTAGGCATAGGCGTACCCAGGTCGCTTTCTATCTCTTTAAAGATATTGATCAGGGATGGAGGATAAGGAGTCCCGTCCTGAACAGAGAAACAAAGCCCGTGAGCCTGTCCCGGTTCGTGGTAAGGATCTTGTCCCAGTATGACTACTTTTACTTTATCAAAAGGACAATGCTCGAAAGCATTAAAGATGTATGGTCCCGGAGGATAGACTGCTCCGTGACTGTATTCCTGTTTTACGAAGTTGATTAACTCTTTGAAATAATCTTTTTCAAATTCGGGGGCTAACCGTTCTTTCCAGCTTTGTTCGATCTTTACGTCCATAATTGAAAGTTAAATTAATAGCATTCCGGCAGCACGGGCTTCCTGACGCATTTCTTCCGGCCAGATGCTTGCCTGGATTTCTCCGATATGAGCTTTGCGCAGATAAAACATACACAAACGGCTTTGTCCGATACCGCCGCCGATGCTTTGGGGCAGTTCGCCGCTCAAGAGGCGTTTGTGGAAGTATAGTTCTTTCTTTTCTTCCGCATTACAAGCCTTTAGCTGGCGTAGCAGTGCTTCTTTATCCACACGGATACCCATAGAGGATAGTTCCATCGAGCGGTTCAGTACGTCGTCCCAGACAAGCAGGTCGCCGTTTAGTCCGACCTGTCCGTTTTCAGCGACAGTCGACCAGTCGTCGTAGTCCGGAGCACGTCCGTCATGTTTCTGTCCATTGCTCAACTGGCATCCGATGCCGATGATGAATACGGCTCCGTATTCCTTGGCAATAGCGTCTTCCCGTTCTTTCGGTGTAAAGGTAGGATATTTTTGTAATAAATCCTCGGAATGTATGAAATGAATCTGCTGGGGGAGAGACGGCCTTATCTGCGGGAACATTTCGTAGACCAGATATTCCGTACGTACCATAGCGGCGTAGATACGGCGCACAATCTCTTTCAGAAATTCAATATTGCGTTCTTTTGGGCTCATAACACGTTCCCAGTCCCACTGGTCAACGTATAAAGAATGCAGGTTCCCCAGTTCTTCATCCGAACGGATAGCATTCATATCGGTATAAATACCATAACCTTCTTCTATATTATAGTCTGCTAAAGTGAGGCGTTTCCACTTAGCCAGCGAATGGACAATCTCAGCTTTTGAATCGTCCAGGTCCTTGATAGGAAAAGTAACAGCCCGTTCGGTTCCGTTCAGGTCATCGTTGATTCCCATACCTTTCAGAACGAACAAAGGAGCCGTGACACGACGCAGGCGTAATTCGGAAGATAAGTTTTGCTGGAAAAAGTCTTTGATTTTTTTGATACCCATTTCTGTTTGAGACAGGTTAAGCAAAGCCTTATATCCCGCAGGTTTAATTAGATAGCTCATATACTTGTTGTGCTTTGTGTTTGTTAAATATGCGTGGCAAAGATAATGATTAATGGCAAAATAGCAATATAGCAGCCCTTTTTATTTGCAAAATGGCAGTATATCTGCTAAAGAGAGTTGCAAAATATCAGAAGTTATGTTTTTCGGCAGAAAAAAGAAAGAATGTGAAAACTCATCCTCAATACATTTGCTTTCCTCCGATATTATATTTACTTTTGCCCCGTCTTTGGCCTGGTAGCTTAGTGAATAGAGCGTCAGATTCCGGTTCTGAAGGTCGAGGGTTTGAATCCCTCCCGGGTCACAACAAAAAAGCGATGTCGTATGATGTCGCTTTTTTGTTGTATATGGGATGAATACTACACCTATTTTTGAAATGTACTATCATACTATCATTGTTTAGTATATGGATCTATATATCAGCTGTTTGGCTTATGATAGTTGCTGTTTTCAACTATCATTCAACTCTCATGCATCTATCATATGTCCTGTTCTGAAACAGGAGGGCTGGTGTATTTTTATTATAAATATATAGTTGAAAGTTAGCGATATAGTGACAAAAGTTGTTTGACACCCGGGTCTCGATGCCCTCGACACCCGGGTCTGAGCATCGTCGGGATGGGGGTGTGAAACGGATTGAAACGGGGATCTCGCTGACGAGAAGCAAGCATTCTTGTAAAATAAAACAATAGCTTTCTGCTAAAAAAGTAGTAGGACAACAAGCTGGGAGGAAGAATATGAATCTGTTTCAGGCCTTTTTGCCGGAGTAGATGACGATACCTACAGGGAAAAACGCTGAAATGATGGTTTTATTATAGTTGAATGATAGTTAAAAGCTACAACTATCATGGCTCAAATGATTGATATATAGGTGTGTATCTAGGAAAATGATAGTATGATAGTTAATTTGTTTTATTATATTAGAATAGCTGATCGGTTCCCTTTATTCGGATTGGATAAGAAAAGGGAAGTCTGTGATCTGAAAAATAATGAACCTTTTATTTTCTTTATTGTTTTATATATAAGTTCATTAATTGTAATTAAATAAAATAATATGTTGGCGATATACAGATTTTTATTCCCCTCTAAACCGGACGGCACAGCTATTTCGCTGTTGTTATTGGCGTTACGTATCCTTTTTGGAGGATTGTTATTAACTCATGGTATCCAGAAATGGACTAACTATTCGGAAATGTCGGCTGTATTCCCTGATCCGCTGGGAGTTGGTAGCCAGGTTTCACTAGGACTTGCTATCTTTGGAGAACTGGCTTGTTCGATAGGATTTATCTTCGGTGCCTTATACCGGTTGGCCATGATTCCGATGATCTTTACCATGTGTATGGCATTTTTCGTTATTCACGGAAATGATGCGTTTGCGGTGAAAGAGTTGGCTTTCATTTATCTGGTTGTATTTATATTAATGTATATTACCGGTCCGGGTAAATTTTCGATTGACCGGTTCATCTCTGTGCCGCTGTCGAAGAAGAGAAGGTAAAAATCAGGTGTCGCAGAGTAGGGTTACGATCCCTTGTTTTGCCGGATAGGTGCTATTAATAGACTACATTCTTTTGTGTCTATGTTTATTTGGATTATGGTATTCTGTGTGATCCATCCTTCAAGGAGCCGATCGCACGGATAAGTTTTACTGCAATAATCGATATAATGAATAAGTTCCATTGTATCGTCGAGGAAAAGAAATGCCCCTTTGCACATTTTGTTGGAATCGAATAAGCAAGTCAGTGTCGAAGACTCGAACCGGACTTCCAAGCTGGTTTCTTTCTGGGCATTAAATATATAATGTTTTTCATTCTGTTCTCTGTTAAGAAAAATCGTTTTTACAAAACTAAGGGGTTTGTTGATTGCGAGGCATCCCAGGGTTATTTGCTCTGCATAATTCCTATTGTTTTTTTGAGTCATTTTATTGTCTGTTTAATGAATGATAGGCAAAGGAATAAAATGTAGACGGGATGATTCATCAGGTAAGCTGATTTCTTATTAAATGTGGTAGTAATATTATTCGGAGTCTTATCGGCTGATATTATTCTATTAAATAAAATATTATCAGGATTAATACTTACTTTTGTATTAGGTAAATCATATACAATAATTAATATGGAGGCAACAGTAAAGAAAAGTAATCATGGAGCGAATGTTCGTCGTTGGAGGGAATGGCGAAATGTTAATCAGGATGTGCTTGCAGAACAGATAGGTGTTTCACAGGCTACTTTGTCCGGTTATGAGAAAAGGGATAAATTGGAAATAGAAATACTGGAAAAGATTGCTAAAGCTTTAAATATTCCTGTTGAGGCCATTACCGAAATGGAAGATGGAACTTCTATTAATATTGTTGCAAATACATTTGATAATCAATCATCCGCTGTTAATTGGTGTCCTACCTTTAATCCCATTGATAAAATAGTGGAACTTTATGATAAACTTCTGGAAGCAGAAAAAGAAAAGGTTGCTATGTTGCAGGAGGTTTTAAGGGATAAGAGATGATTTATATAGGTATTATAGATTAGGGAAATTGTATTTAAACTGCTCAGTTATTATCAGATATGAGCTATCTAATTATTGACCGGTTGTAACTGCCTCCCCTCTGGAGAGGGGGAAAGGGGTGTGTCATATTCCAGCCTATACAACCTCCATAATCAGAGTTACTTAACTATTGTAGGTTCATTTGCCGTTTGCTTCAGCTGACGGTTTACAAGTTGTTTCTCTCTTTTGGCTTCAGCCACATTTCTCCTAGATAGAAAACTGTAAGAAATGGGACTAAAGTCCAATGAGATAGATTCTTTACTAATCCGTCAGCTGAAGCAGACGGCAAATAAACCTGTAACAAGGCTTGTTTTATTAACTGGCTTTAACACACCCCCTACCCCCCTCTCAAGAGGGGAGCCAGTTACAACCAGTCACTAAACAGATAGTTCAATTATTCTAGATTTGAATGTATTAGTGTCTGATAAGCCTATAAGTTATTGAAGTATTGTTGGGTAGGTAAAAAACACATGAATCTTTGTTGTCATCAAGAAATTTTGGGTAGTATTCTTGGATCAATTAAGCAGATGCGTCTATAGCTGAATTATATAGAATAAAAAAAGACTTACAATTACTTGCAAGTCTTTCTTTTAGTGGGCGTTGACGGATTCGAACCGCCGACCCTCTGCTTGTAAGGCAGATGCTCTGAACCAGCTGAGCTAAACGCCCGAATTGAAATCAAATTGGTATAAATGAGTGGGCGTTGACGGATTCGAACCGCCGACCCTCTGCTTGTAAGGCAGATGCTCTGAACCAGCTGAGCTAAACGCCCAAGTTGAAATCAATTGGTATGAAAGGTGGGCGTTGACGGATTCGAACCGCCGACCCTCTGCTTGTAAGGCAGATGCTCTGAACCAGCTGAGCTAAACGCCCTTTCATTACTTCAGTAAATTTTGTATGCCTTATCTCTCTAAAGCGCTGCAAAGATACGGCTTTTTTTATTACCTCCAAACATTTCAGCAAAAAAGTCGAAAAAAAATTCATTACTACCATTTAATCTGAAGAAATGTAGTAACTTTGCATCTCTATATTATTAATGTATATAAGTATTCGATATCGTTGGTATATCGCCCGGACACTCAGGGATATAGGTGTATAAACTAAATGAATATGGTATTTTCAACACTAACTGCCATATCGCCCGTAGATGGTCGATATAGAAATAAAGCCGAAAACCTGGCGGCTTACTTCTCAGAATATGCACTTATCAAGTATAGAGTGCAAGTCGAAATAGAGTATTTTATTACTCTGGCTGAGTATCTTCCACAGCTGAATAATCTGGCTACAGTGGAAAACAAAGAAGCGTTGCGTAAAATTTACAAGGAATTTAGTCTGGAGGACGCAACCCGTATTAAGGAGATCGAGAGCGTAACCAACCATGATGTAAAGGCCGTTGAATATTTTATCAAAGAAAAATTTGATCTGCTGGCTTTGCAGGATTACAAGGAGTTTATCCATTTCGGATTGACCTCGCAGGATATTAATAATACTTCGGTTCCATTGTCTATAAAAGATGCTTTGAACGAGGTTTATTATCCGGGCATCCAGGAAGTGATCGACATGCTGAAAAAGTATGCGGAAGAATGGAGTAATGTTTCCATGCTGGCAAAAACACACGGGCAGCCTGCATCTCCGACCCGTTTGGGTAAAGAGATCATGGTGTTTGTGTATCGCCTGGAACAGCAGGTCGCTTTATTAAAGGCTATTCCCGTATCTGCCAAGTTCGGTGGTGCGACAGGTAATTTTAATGCACACCATGTGGCTTATCCGCAGTATGACTGGAAGGCTTTCGGAAACAAGTTTGTGAATGAAGTGCTGGGCCTGAGCCGTGAGGAATGGACTACACAGATTTCCAATTATGATAATCTGGCAGCCATTTTCGATGGTTTGAAACGCGTTAATACAATTTTGATAGACCTGAACCGTGACTTCTGGCAGTATATCTCTATGGAGTATTTCAAGCAGAAGATCAAAGCGGGCGAAGTAGGTTCGTCGGCAATGCCTCATAAGGTGAACCCGATCGACTTTGAAAATGCAGAAGGTAACTTGGGTATGGCTAATGCAATCCTGGAACACCTGGCTACAAAGTTGCCGATCTCCCGTCTACAGCGGGATTTGACAGACTCTACCGTGTTGCGTAATGTCGGTGTACCTTTGGCACACATCGAAATCGCATTCAAGAGCTTAACAAAAGGACTGGGTAAATTGTTATTGAATGAGAACGCCCTGTACCGGGATCTGGACAATTGCTGGGCTGTCGTTGCCGAGGGCATCCAGACGATTTTGCGTCGTGAAGGTTATCCGAAGCCCTATGAAGCTTTGAAAGCCTTAACCCGGACAAATGAGGGAATCACTGAAAAATCAATCAGTGACTTTATCGAAACGTTGCAGGTTAGTGATGCCGTGAAAGCTGAATTAAAGGCGATTACG
This sequence comes from Parabacteroides caeci, assembly GCF_023656795.1. Taxonomy (NCBI): domain Bacteria; kingdom Pseudomonadati; phylum Bacteroidota; class Bacteroidia; order Bacteroidales; family Tannerellaceae; genus Parabacteroides; species Parabacteroides caeci. The sequence continues at coordinate 39,979 of NZ_JAMOKT010000011.1, read as the reverse complement.
CCGCATAATTATACAGGTATTTAGTGTGAAAATAAACGTAACCGTGAGGTTACCAATTAGTTAATTATTTATTAATTTACAACAATGAGCACAGAAGAAAGAGAAGAATCTCAACCGCGTCCTAGAAAGGTGATACCAAGTATCAGACGGGAAAACACAGATCAGGAAGGTGAAAGAAGACCTTACAATCAAGGTTACAACAGACCTGAGGGAAACAACTATGAACGGAGACCATATGACCGTCCGAGCCGGGATGACCGCGGCGGTTATAATTCTTATGGGGATAACCGCTCTTCTTACGGAGACCGTCCGAGCCGTCCTCGTACGTATGACAACCGCGAAGGTGGTGGTTATAACAGCAGACCATCTTATAACAACCGTGGCGGCTATGGAAATAATCGCGAAGGCGGTTACGGCAACAATCGTGAAGGTGGTTATAACTCTAATCGTGAAGGTGGCTACAACAGCCGTCCTTCTTATGGCAACAATCGCCCCTTTTACGGCAACAATGACCGTTCGTATGGTGGTGGCGGTTCCTACAACCGTCCTTCTCGTCCTAACTATGACGAAAGACCAAGCAGACCTTATACTCCTTCGCCGGAAGGTGCTGCTGCTGGTGACGGCCTGAAGAAAAGAAGACCGAGAGTGGGTGATACTCGCGTAAATTCGTATGACTCTCGCGACAATCGTGGTGGTGGCAGACCTTCGTACGGTAATAATAACCGTGGCGGTGGTTATGGCAACAACAGCGGATACGGCAACAGACGTCCGGGGGGTGGCCAGCAACGCCGTACAAACGATTACAACCCGAATGCCAAGTACAACTTCCAGAAACAGTTGAAGTATAAAGAAGTACTGGCTGACCCTAACGAACCGATCCGTCTGAACAAGTTCTTGTCGAATGCAGGTGTTTGTTCACGTCGTGAAGCTGACGAATTTATCACAGCCGGTGCTGTGAAAGTAAATGATGTAGTGGTTACTGAACTGGGTACAAAAATCACCCGCCAGGATAAAGTTGAATTCAACGACAAACCGGTACAGATCGAAAGTAAGGTCTATATCGTGTTGAATAAGCCGAAAAACTGTGTAACTACTTCCGACGATCCTCAGGAACGTCTTACCGTTATGGATCTGGTGAAGAATGCTTGCCAGGAACGTATTTATCCGGTAGGCCGCCTCGACCGTAACACAACCGGTGTATTGCTTCTTACTAATGATGGCGACCTGGCTTCCAAGCTGACTCACCCGTCATTCAAGAAGAAGAAGATCTACCACGTATGGTTGGATAAGAATGTCTCTATCGAAGACATGGAAAAGATTGCTAACGGACTGGAGCTGGAAGACGGCGAAATCCATGCAGATGCAATCAGCTATGCCAGCGAAGACGACAAGAGCCAGGTGGGTATCGAAATCCACTCGGGACGTAACCGTATCGTTCGCCGTATCTTCGAATCACTGGGATATCATGTGACGAAACTGGATCGTGTATATTTTGCCGGACTTACAAAAAGAAACCTGGGAAGAGGAAAATGGCGTTATCTGAACGAACGTGAAGTGAACGCGCTCCGAATGGGTGCTTTTGAATAATACAAAGATTAGCCGGTTGACAATACCGGCTATCTTGTTTTGATTATCTAAGAATAAACATATAAACATGGAAACAATTACTAGAACAAAAATTGTAGATGTACTGAAAAGCGAAGCTTACGGTACAACCGTTAACGTGAAGGGATGGGTTCGTACCCGTCGTGGTAGTAAACAGGTTAGCTTTATCGCGCTGAATGACGGTTCTACAATAAATAATGTTCAGATCGTTGTGGATGTGGAAAAATTGGGTGAAGAATACCTTAAACCGATTACGACCGGTGCTTGTATCAGTGTGAACGGTGAATTGGTTAAATCTCTGGGACAAGGTCAGAATGTAGAGATCCAGGCTACCGAAATTCAGATTTACGGTACAGCCGATCCTGCTACTTATCCGTTGCAGAAGAAAGGTCATTCGCTTGAATTCCTACGTGAAATAGCTCATTTGCGTCCGCGTACCAATACGTTTGGTGCCGTGTTCCGCATCCGTCATAACATGGCGATCGCTATCCACAAGTTCTTTCATGAGAGAGGTTTCTTCTATTTCCATACACCGATCATTACAGCTTCAGACTGTGAAGGGGCCGGACAGATGTTCCAGGTGACGACAATGAATCTGTATGACCTGAAAAAGGATGAAAACGGCTCTATCATTTATGAAGACGATTTCTTTGGAAAGCAGGCTAGCCTGACTGTTTCAGGCCAGTTGGAAGGTGAATTGGCTGCCATGTCTTTGGGAGCTATTTATACGTTCGGACCGACATTCCGTGCCGAAAACTCCAATACACCGCGCCACCTGGCTGAGTTCTGGATGATCGAACCGGAAGTTGCTTTCAATGAGATTGCTGAAAATATGCAATTGGCGGAAGACTTTATCAAATATTGTATACAGTGGGCTCTGGATAACTGTATGGATGATATCCAGTTCCTGAACAATATGTTTGATAAAGAGTTGATCGAACGTCTGCAATTTGTCTTGAAACATGACTTTATCCGCCTGTCTTATACGGAAGGTGTTAAGATTCTGGAAGAAGCGGTAGCCAAAGGACATACCTTCGAATTCCCGATATACTGGGGGGCTGACCTGGCTTCTGAACACGAACGTTACCTGGTGGAAGAACATTTCAAATGTCCGGTTATCTTGACTGATTATCCGAAAGAGATCAAATCTTTCTATATGAAGCAGAATGATGACGGAAAGACTGTTCGTGCTATGGACGTATTGTTCCCGAAGATCGGAGAAATCATCGGCGGGTCACAGCGTGAGGAAGATTACGAAAAGCTGGCAAAACGTGCATCTGAAATGGGAGTACCCGAAAAAGATATCTGGTGGTATATGGATACCCGTCGTTTCGGTACGGCGCCTCATTCTGGCTTCGGTTTAGGTTTCGAACGTTTGTTGCTGTTTGTTACAGGTATGACGAATATCCGTGACGTGATTCCTTTCCCGAGAACTCCGAACAATGCGGAATTCTAATAAGGGACTTTCGAAAGTAAAAGATATAACTTTCGTACATAAAATAAGGGACTTTTGATTTCAAAAGTCCCTTATTTTTTTATTCGTCATCCAGGTCGATCGGTATCTGTCTTTTAAATGCTTCTTTGAAAGATATCAGCGATTCTGTCCGTGCCAGTCCTAATGGCTGGAGTTTGTTATGGATGATATTCAGCAGATGCTGGTTGTTCTTCGCATATATTTTGATGAACAGATCGTATTGTCCTGTCGTGTAATGACATTCCACTACTTCCGGAATTTTCTTTAATGCTTCCGTAACAGAGGGGAATTGTCCCGGTGATTTCAGGAATAATCCCATATAAGCACATGTTTCGTAGCCAACTTTAGTGTTATCCACAATGAATTCAGAGCCTTTGATAACGCCCAGATTAGTGAGTTTCTGTATTCTCTGGTGTATAGCGGCTCCTGAGACATTACATTCTCTGGCAACCTCCAGGAAAGGCATACGGGCATTACCTATAATCAGTTTTAATATTTTTTCATCCAATTCATCCAGTTGATGGTGTGCCATAATTTCTGTATATTTGTATTTCTGTTATTCTATATGATTACAATTAGATACAAATATAGTCAAACTATAATAATTAGACGATATAATTCGCTCAATTATTTTATTTCGTAAGTTTTCTTTTATTAATCAATCAATATTATAAGAATATGAGTTTAAGTGCGGTAATCGAATGCAGGCCGGTAAAAGATTTTTCCGATCCTTTGTTGGATAAAGTAGAAAATACATATAATGATTCCTTTCCGGAAGTTGAGCGACGGGCATTCTCGCTGGTGCGGGAGTTAGTTAAAGATGAGCCTCGTTTTACTGTTTATACCTTATTTAAAGATCAGGTTTATGCAGGTTTTATTACTGCCTGGTCTTTCGGGTTGTTTATTTATGTGGAACATTTTGCAATTGACGCCTCTGCCCGTAATGGCGGAATAGGAGGGGAGTCGATGAAGCAGTTTATGGCGCTTTGTGACGCTCCTGTCGTACTGGAAGTGGAAATGCCTACCGAAGAGATGAGTAAGCGTAGAATAGGCTTTTATGAGCGTTTGGGATATGTGTTGGATGATCATGTCTATTTTCAGCCTCCTTATCGTCAGGGAGAACCTTTGCTGGAAATGCGCCTGATGACTTACGGAGCCATCGATCTGAAACAATCATTCGAAGAGGTAAAGAATTGTATCCACCGATATGTATATGGTGTTAATGAGTAAGTGCTGAGTTTACTCCAATAAAAAAGGCAGAACGGAAGTCCTGCCTTTTTTTATTATCGTTGAATTAGTTAATCAACTGCTTGTCTAGCTGAGTAACTGATCTTCAATGCGTATGCTTCACGAAGCGCCTGCTTTACGTCTGTGATAACACCCATCTTAGTCTCTTTATCGGCTTTGATGGATACAGTCATAAACGGCTGGTCTTCCTCTTTCATACTTGACTTTTCCTGAGCGATGTAATCTTGAATCTCATCTACGTCTGCGATTTGATCGTTTAACTGTACACGAGTTTCAGAACCCATTTTAGCTCTTAATTCCTGAGTCGGTTTACCTACATAAATGAATGTTACTAAAGATTTCTTTTCCAACTTCTGAAGCTCTGTAGCTTGAGGAGCCTGGAATACAACTTTCAAAGTAACTTCACGCATAGATGTAACCATCATGATGAAGAACAGGAAGGCAAATACCAAGTCAGGTAATGATGAGGTATTCAATTCAGGCATCTCTCTGCCGCCTGCTTTACTAAATTTTCCCATTACTTTTTGTCTCCATAATTTTTAGGTTCTGCTTCTGATATCTTTTGCGGATAAATCATCTGCACAGCCTTTTGTTGATCTTCATCCAAGTCTGCGAAAGCTTTACCGAATTTGGCTCGGGATACTTTGTCTCTCAGTTCGTTATAGGCTGCTGCCAATTCGTTCTGTACGTCAATGTATGCCTGGTATTCCGTACCGCGGTCGTTCTGCAAAGAGATAACATGATTTTTTGTTACCATCTGTTTGCCGAAGAACGGTACGTCAATTTCTACCTTTTCGGGTTTATGCTCATCGTTATAAGGATTCTCAATGAATTCTCTAACCTTGTCTTTCAGTTGCTTAATATCAATGAATTCGTTATTACAGAGAATCTGGTTGTTACTGTTGATCAGCACGACCATGATATTTCTCTTTTTGATATCCATTTCTTCGTTTTTCTTCTGATCTTTGGGTACAGGAGGCGGCAAACGTCTTGCCAAACCTTTATCTGTGTCCATTGATGTAGTAATAAGGAAGAAGATAAGCAACATGAAAGCAATATCGGCTGAAGAAGTCGCATTCATTGCGGGCACTTTTCTTTTCTTTTTTGCCATATCGCTTTTTTTGTTTTATCGATTCGTTATTACTATTATCTATTAAGCATTCTTTTTACAGAACCTGCAGCAACAGCGATGATGATCAGAATCATCAAAACTACAGTAGAATAAATCCACATATCCGTTACTTTCAACCACAGAGGAATATTGTATTCTTGTGAATCTGTATTCAGACCTTTCAAAGGAGTCGGGTCACCAATGGAATAAGTAATGAATAACATTGCTGCGAAGCAAACTACCACAATTAATGAAGTCAGTGCTGATTTAGGACTAGTCTTCAATAATGATGCGAACTGCCAAAGGGCGAATATTACTGTACTGATAATTGTTGCAAAAAACAGTACAGAGGTCCAGTTGAGCAATAAGCCTGTATAAATAGGCTCTTTCATTTCAACAGAAGGGTCTACAACGCCTCCTGCGTAGAACATACCCAATACGACAAGACTGATAATAGAAGTAATCAGTAATGTCCAGCTGGATACTTTTCTTATTTTAGTAACTGCCATAATTCTAAATTATTTTTTGAATTTAAGGTTGTATTTGATAACCATGTCGATCAATGTGATTGAAGCATCTTCCATCTGGTTCAGGATAGCTTCCAATTTGCTCAACAAATAGTTATAGAATACCTGAAGGATCAAAGCAACAACAAGACCACCTACTGTTGTGATCAAAGCCACTTTCATACCACCGGCAACAACCGTCGGGCTGATATCACCAACCTGTTCGATTTTGTCGAACGCCATAACCATACCTACTACAGTACCCAAGAATCCTAATGACGGAGCCATAGCGATAAACAATGTGATCCATGACATGTTCTTTTCCAAAAGACCACCCTGTACACCACCGTAAGAAACGATTGATTTTTCAACAACGTCGATACCCTGGTCGATTCTCATCAAACCCTGATAAGCGATAGATGCGATAGGACCTCTTGTATCACGAGCGATAGCTTTTGCACCTTCTACATCACCTTTATCAAGTGCATCTTCAATACCTTTTAATAATTTGCTTGCATTAGTTTCAGCCAGATTCAAGTAAATAATTCTTTCAAGGCAGAAAGCCAAACCGAAAATCAAAGCGATAGCAACCAAACTCATGAAGTCGGCACCACCTTCGATAAACTTAGTTTTTAAAGCCTGATACATGCCACCTTCAACAACTTGTTCAGTAGCCTCTTGAGCAAATGCTACAGTAGAAGTTCCAAGGGCGCAAATACCCAAGAATGTTTTTGCAAAATACTTTTTCATTGTGTGTTTAATTTTTAAGATTAATAATTCTCTTATTTGTTTTTATTTTTGTTGTTAATAATATCCTCATGGTATTTAAGCGGAGAGAGCGGGATTCGAACCCGCGATACACTTTAGGCGTATACACGCTTTCCAGGCGTGCCTCTTCAACCACTCGAGCATCTCTCCAATTTTCAGCCTTCGTCTCCTCTAAAACGAACGCAAAATACGAAAAAATTCCCATATGCAAACGTTTCAGTGCACAAATCTAAAGTTTTTGCTTGACATATACACAATATCTGAGGGAATAAATTTTGCATCTGACCTTAAAATTTGAAACTAAGCCTTTTTATTTGGAATTTTGAATAAATCCAAGGCGTTTTTTCTTGTTATTTGTACGGTTTCATCAAGCGTAAGACCGAATGTGTCCGCAACCTTCTCTGCCGTCTTCCATATATATACTGGTTCATTTCTTCTCCCTCTGTAGGGCACCGGAGCCAGGTAGGGAGCGTCGGTTTCCAGTACTATATGATTCATGTCGGTGCATTGAATAGTTTCCGACAGTTTCGAATTTTTGAAAGTTATGACACCATTGATTCCCAGTTTGAAGTTTTTTAGCTTTCCGATCTCCTCCAATTCATCTTTTGTGCCGGTAAAGCTATGAAAAACACCCATTAATTTGTCCGCACCGACTTTATGGATACTGTCCAATACCTCGGAATAGGCTTCACGGGTGTGGATGGCAACCGGCAAGTCCAGGTCGATACTCCATCGCAACTGTTCTTCAAAGACTATTTTTTGTTCTTTCAGATAGGTTTTATCCCAGTAGAGGTCGATCCCGATTTCCCCGATTCCGCAGTAAGTCCGTTTCCCCAGATAGGATTCTGTTGTTTTTAGATTTCCGGCATAGTTTCCGTCCACACTGGTCGGATGTAACCCCATCATTGGATAGGCAAAATCAGGAAAACGATCACATAGGTCATGCATTCGGCCGATAGTTTCGACATCTACATTGGGGAGCAGGAGCGTATCGATGCCCGATTCACGGGCAGCGTTTACCAGCACCTCTTGTTCCGGATCGAAATCTTCCAGATACAAATGGTTGTGCGTATCTATTAGTTTCATCTTTTTAAGACTGGCGGTACATTAAACGGTTACTGACCTCTTTTAATATGTTTAATTTCTCCGGGGCAACGTTCAATCGGGATAAATGCTCCATTGCCTTATCGTAATATCCCTGCATTTTTGCTATGGTAATATCTTTCAGATGCAATTCATTATATATAGCTGTGACAGCTTCGATCTTTTCTGCCGCTACAAATGTCGTTTTGCCGATCCAGTCATTCAGGACCGCTTTTTGTTCGGGTGAAGCCAGTTCAAACGCATGTATCAGCAGGAATGTCTTTTTATTGCAGGTGATGTCGCCCCCGATATTTTTCCCGAAAGTGGCAGTGTCTCCATAGACGTCCAGCAAATCATCCTGTAGCTGAAAAGCCAGTCCGATGTTTATGCCGAAGTCATACAGGTTGGCAGCGTCTTCTTTGGATGCACCGCCTGTAATCGCTCCTATTTTTAAACTGCAAGCCAGTAAAACTGCTGTTTTTAACCGGATCATTTCTATATATTCGGGCTCGGTAACATCCATGCGGGATTCAAATTCCATATCATATTGCTGTCCTCCGCATATTTCGAGTGCTGTTTCTGTGAACAGGTCGAATACTTCTTTTAAATAGTCCGGTTCTGTTTTTCCGATCAGTTGGTAAGCTGCAATCAGCATGGCATCTCCCGAAAGGATGGCCGTATTGTCGTTCCATACTTTATGGACGGTCGGTTTATTTCTTCTTTTATCAGCCTTATCCATCAGGTCATCATGAAGTAGGGTGAAGTTGTGGAATACTTCAACGCCCAATGCCGGGTTGATGACGTTATCAATATTTTCTTTATATAAATTACAGGCCATTAAAGCCAGTGCCGGACGGATCCTTTTTCCTCCAAGCGACAGGATATACTCTATTGGATCATATAAACTTTTGGGGGGGTATTCAAAACTCAGTTGGGAAATTTCATGTTCTACTTTTTCCAGGATCTCATTGAAAGACAACATATAGATTAAAATTACGGATAAGACGAAATAAAAAAGGCTGCAAGTTCACAGCAGCCTTTTTTAGTATGTTTAAAAAAATATTATTGCAATCTGAAGGTAACAGGTACTGTATATTTAACACGTACTGGTTTACCTCTCTGCTTACCAGGAGACCATTTCGGCATGGTGTTGATCACACGGATAGCTTCTTTATCCAAAGAAGGGTCTACACCGCGGATAACTTCTGCGTCAACGATTGAACCGTCCTTATTAACCACGAATGAACAAGTAACACGACCTTGAATACCGTTTTCCTGTGCAATAACCGGATATTTGATGGATTTAGCGAGGAACTGAAGCAGTGCTCCCTGTCCACCCGGGAATTCCGGCATTGTTTCTACAACGGTAAAGATCTGTTGAGCGGATTCTTCTTCTTCTTCAACGACTGCCGGAGCTACATAGGCTTCTACCTGTGCAGAACTTTGGTCGTCCTCAGATGAGATGATATCCACTTGGTCCAGTTCCACGTCGTCATCCACGATGTTCAGCTGTTCTACGGCAGCCGGTGCAGGGGGTGGCGGTGGAGGCGGAGGAGTGTCCTCCGGTCTTGTAATTTCAATTTCTTCTTCAGCGATGATATCAGCTACGCCTTCATTCTTGACGATTTCGATATCACGGGTTCCCCATTCGAACCCAACGAACAGAACAGCCAAACCCACAACCATACCCATCAGGATACCGAGTGTTTTGCCTCTTTCCAAGTCCGCTTTCGGTGATTTCTTAACTTCCATACTCTTATAATGTTTAAAGATGTGTTTTCCTGTACTGCAAAAATACAAATTATTTTATATCCAAATATAAAAAGGGAGAAATACTTCAATATTTTCACTTTATTTTTGAACCAAAATAAAAATAATGGTGTTTATATACCTTTTTCCTGTTTTTTCCGTTTCTCTTTATGGAATATGTTATAACTGCATTTTATCTTTGTACGCATTTTGTTAAGAAAATATGAGACATACATTAATTATATTGTTCTTTTCTTTCGTTTTACAATCGGTCGCGGCACAATCCGGAGATCAGGTGTTTGAATTTCTGACTTTACCTTCATCTGCCAGGGCCAATGCTTTGGGGGGACATACCGTGTCACTGGTAGAACGTGATCCGTCCCTTATCTTTCACAACCCGGCGCTGCTTGGAGGTGAAATGGACGGGATGATCAATCTGGATTACATGAACTATATTGCAGATGTGAACGTGGGGAGTGCCTTGTTTACTAAAGCATTTCGTGAACGTGGAGCCTGGGGAGCAGGAGTCCATTATTTCCATAACGGGAAATTTAAGGGAATGGATGAGAATAATCAGTCGACAGGTGACTTCACTGCCAGTGATATCGCTGTGAACGGTTTCTTTTCGTATGATCTGTCCGAACGCTGGCGGGGCGGTGTCTCTATGAAGTTCCTTTATTCCAATTATGATATTTACACCTCGTTGGGGGTATGTTTCGATGCCGGGCTGAGTTATTACAATTCGGAAAAGGAGTTTTCATTCGGTGTCGTACTGAAAAATATCGGGGCACAGTTGAAGCCTTATTATGAAGACCGCCAAAAAATGCCGTGGGATATCCAGATGGGGATTTCTAAAAAGATGAACCATGCCCCTTTGCGTTTGTCACTAACGGCTATGTATCTGAATCGTTGGAAATTTGATTATATAGATAATGCGGATAAAGATTATAAAGGTGATAATTTTGCCAAAGCATTATTTAAGCATCTGGTAATCGGTATCGATTATATACCCAGCGAAAACTTCTGGATTGGTGTGGGATTCAATCCGAAGACTAAAATGGATATGAAACTGCAGGGAGGCGGAAACGGGTTGGCAGGCTTTTCTGCCGGAGCCGGTGTGAAGATAAAAATGTTTGATGTCGGTGTCTCTTTTGCTAAATATCATCCGTCGGCTATGTCGATGATGATGAGTGTTTCGACTACGCTGGCCGATTTTAAACCTTAGGAAATATAAATAAATGTAAGAATGAAAAAGATAGTAATCGCTATAGACGGTGTTTCCTCTACGGGGAAAAGTACTATGGCAAAAGATTTGGCAAAGGAAATAGGTTATACATATATTGATACCGGTGCCATGTATCGTGCTGTTACATTATATTGTATACAGCATAATTTGTTTAAAGGGGATCAGATCGATGAAGAGAAACTTCAGGAATCGATGAATGATATCCATATATCTCTCCGGTTTAATCCGGAAACCGGCCGTCCGGATACTTATCTGAATGGCGTGAAGGTTGAAAAGGAAATCCGTGGAATGGAAGTGGCCAAATGGGTCAGTCCGGTAGCGACTTTGGGTTTCGTTCGCCGTGCGCTGGTTGCCATGCAGCAGGAAATGGGCAAGGAGAAGGGTATAATCATGGACGGAAGAGATATAGGTACGGTTGTATTCCCGGAGGCAGAGTTGAAAATTTATGTGACAGCCAGCCCGGAAGTACGTGCACAGCGCCGTCTGGATGAACTGAAAGCAAAAGGTGAGGCCGCTTCTTTCGAAGAAGTACTTGAAAACGTGAAGACGCGGGATCGTATCGATTCTACCCGTAAAGAAAGTCCGCTGCGCCAGGCCGATGATGCTGTAGTGCTGGATAATTCGCATATGACTATCGCTGAACAAAAAGCGTGGCTTCTTGTTCAATATAATAAAGCTGCGGTGGAATAAATAATCATGATTGAAGTCGAAATAGATAAAGGTTCCGGATTCTGTTTTGGAGTTGTTACAGCTATTGAAAGCGCTGAACGTGAACTGAATAACACAGATATCCTGTATTGCCTGGGTGACATTGTACATAACAGCCTGGAGGTAGAACGTCTTCAGGCACAGGGATTACGCACTATCGATCACCATGAATTTTCCAGGCTGAAAGGGAAAAAAGTCTTGCTTCGTGCACATGGAGAACCTCCTTCTACCTACGAGATTGCAAAGCGGAATGAGATAACGATCGTCGATGCAACGTGCCCGGTTGTGCTTCAGTTGCAACGGAAGATACATAAATGTTATCAAGAGACGCGTGAAAATAAAACACAACTGGTGATTTACGGTAAAAAAGGACATGCCGAAGTAAACGGTCTTGTCGGCCAGACAGATGGTACGGCCATTGTGGTTGAAAAGATAGAAGACCTGGACCGTTTGGATTTCAGCCGTGATATTTGTCTTTTCTCCCAGACGACAAAGTCTTTGGACGGCTTCCGTAAGATCGTGGAAGAAATATATAAACGGAAAACGGAGGATACCCGTTTTGAATACCACGATACGATTTGCCGTCAGGTGGCAAACCGCCTTCCCAATATAAAGGCCTTTGCTTCCAGCCATGACTGGGTTTATTTTGTGGCGGGAAAGAAAAGTTCGAACGGTAAGATGTTGCTGGAAGAATGCCGGAAAGCAAATCCGAATACTCTCTTTATTTCTGAGGTAAAAGAGATAACCGAACCGCTGCCTGCCGGTGTCCGCCGCGTAGGAGTCTGTGGTGCCACATCGACCCCTAAATGGCTGATGGAAGAGGTTGCCGTGCGTATTCGGGAGTTGAATGCAAGCCGGTGATAAAACGGTTAAGATTTCATGAAGTTTAAGAGAAAATGAAAGAATGTTGGTAAATAATTACTATTTTTGCCGCGAATAATTTAAAATAAAGACGCTATGTCTACAATTAAATGTATTGGCATTTTAACGTCCGGAGGTGATGCTCCCGGAATGAACGCTGCCATCCGTGCAGTGACGCGTTCCGCTATCTATAACGGGATGAGAGTTAAAGGTATTTTCCGAGGATACAGAGGATTGATTACAGGTGAGATTGAAGAGTTCAAGACACAAAATGTAAGTAACATCATCCAGCGTGGTGGAACAATATTGAAGACAGCTCGTTGTTTGGAGTTCAAGACTCCCGAAGGCCGTAAGCAGGCATACGACAAGTTAATGGAAGAGGGGATCGACGCCCTGATCGCCATCGGTGGTGACGGAACGTTGACCGGTGCGCGCATCTTTGCACAGGAGTTCAATTATCCGATAGTCGGTGTTCCCGGTACGATCGATAATGACTTATATGGTACGGATGTAACGATCGGTTATGATACGGCATTGAACACAATCATGGAATGTGTGGATAAGATACGTGATACAGCCACTTCCCACGACCGTCTGTTCTTTATCGAAGTGATGGGACGTGATGCCGGTTTCCTGGCTTTGAACGGTGCGATTGCTTCAGGTGCCGAAGCGGCTATTATCCCGGAAATCTCTATGGAAAAAGACCAGTTGGCAGAAATGATCGAAAACGGTTTCCGTAAATCGAAGAACAGTAGTATCGTATTGGTTGCAGAAAGTGAAGTAACCGGCGGTGCCATGGGAGTTGCCGAACGTGTGAAAACTGAATATCCGCAATTTGATGTCCGTGTATCTATCCTCGGACACTTGCAGCGTGGCGGATCTCCGACAGCCCAGGACCGTATTCTGGCTACCCGCATGGGAGTTGCAGCCGTTGATGCTTTGCTGGATGATCAGCGTAATGTCATGATGGGTATCCAGAATGACCAGATCGTATATGTTCCGTTCTCAAAAGCGATCAAGAATGACAAACCGATTAACCGTGATCTGTTGAATACACTGCGTGTGTCTTCTATCTGATCCGGCATTGAAAAAGAGAATATAAAAAAGCCCGTTGAATCAAATGATCCGACGGGCTTTCTTTTTATATATCAATTAAGTTTATTTCTTTGACAGGTTTTCCAGAAACAGGTCCATCATTCTTTTGGCAGCTACGAATGAACTGATCTCATTCTTTAGCACCTGTTGTTCGGTGGAAGACAGCATGCTTTCTACAGCCGGATTGTGATAGAATGTTTCCCGTAATGTATCATTGATGCTTTCGTACATCCAATACTTGGCTTGTTCGTTCCGCTTATAACCGAAATAGCCGTTCTTTTTAGTAAATTCCATATATTCACCGACCATATCCCAGATTTCCTTGATACCTAAATTATAATATCCGGAGTAAGTCAGCACTTTAGGAAACCATCCGGAATCTGCGGGTGGAAAAAGGTGCAAAGCGTTCTTGAACTGGGCAGCAGCCAGCTTTGCCTTATCGATATTGTCGCCATCCGCTTTGTTGATGATGATCCCGTCTGCCATTTCCATAATACCACGCTTGATGCCCTGCAACTCGTCACCTGTGCCGGCTAACTGGATGAGCAGGAAGAAGTCGACCATCGAGTGAACAGCCGTCTCACTCTGTCCGACACCTACCGTTTCAACGAATACAGTATCGAAGCCGGCAGCTTCGCACAAAACGATCGTTTCACGTGTTTTGCGGGCGACACCTCCCAGTGATCCTGCCGAGGGGGAAGGACGGATAAACGCATTTTTCTCACGTGACAGGGCTTCCATACGGGTTTTGTCACCGAGAATACTACCTTTGGATCGTTCGCTGCTCGGGTCGATAGCCAATACAGCCAGCTTGCGTCCCTCTTTGATCAGGTGCATGCCGAAAGCATCGATAGACGTACTTTTTCCGGCTCCGGGAACACCCGTAATACCGATACGGACTGATTTGCCTGCATGCGGAAGACATTTTTCAATGATTTCCTGGGCTATTTGCTGATGTTCATATTTCGCACTTTCAACCAGCGTGACAGCCTGGCTGAGGATAGTTATATTACCTTTCAGTATCCCTTCGACGAACTCGGAAGGGGTATATTCTTTGCGTAGTCTTTTTTTGAGGTATGGGTTTACAGTCGGTACGTCGGCTACTCCCTTGTTTACCTTTAATCCTCTGTAAAGATCGTCGTTTTCGGGATGTTCCATGATGAATAATTATTTAATGTGCTAATGTGCCAATATGCCAATCGAAAAAAACATTGGCATATTGGCACATTGTTTTAATTGGCTTATTATTTCTCTGCTGTTACCTTTATGAGGCGAACAGGACCGTTCGGGTCGTTACATACAATATTTACTAATGCTTCCAGTTTCGTCTTGATCTCTCGCGGACGGACTGATATTTTAAATGTCGCCGTTGTTCCCGGTTTTACTTCTCTCTTTCCTCCTGAAATATCTACCCGTTCATCGTCGCAGGTAAAGCTATGGATGATAAGCGGAGACTTCCCGGTGTTGGTCACGTCGACAGTACCGGTCACTTTTCCACCGATCAGAGGAATGAAACTTCCCTTTTCCGGTAATTTGCCGAAGTCAAGTAATGTGCCGGATAACTGTGCAACCGGTGCCTGTGCCTTTTCTGCAGCCGAAAGTTTACCGAAGTTGTCGATGATATTGGCTGCGACATGTACTCCACCGGAAACATCTTTCTGACCTATACTTTCGATCGTTAAAGGTATTTCTGTTGTAACCCGGCCTTTTCTTTTGGTTGCTTTGGCATCGAGGAGTAAAGTTATTTCACCGACTTCATCCGGTGCCAGTTGGGTTGGATGTACTTCGACAGTCAGGAAATGAGGCACTTTTCCCGGATGGATTGTCAGGGTCGTCTTTCCTTCATTCTTTACGCTGATCTTTTCACCCAGAGTTTCGTCGGGGCGGATACTGCTGTACAGGACCGTCTTGGTCTGCATCTTCAGGTCGCCTATCGAATACGGGTAAATTAGAACCGGTGTAAGCGGTTTCGGTGTCACATTCCCTTTGATTGCCAGTGTATAACTGCCTTTCTTACCATTGCTGAATATGGAAATAGTTTTATAAAAAGGGCCGGGACGGCCTTTGGGGTTGTAAGTTACTTTTACATTACCTGTTTTTCCCGGAGCGACCGGCTCTTTTGTCCATTCCGGCTGCGTACAACCGCAAGACGCTGTAACACGGGTGATGACGAGTGGACCGTCTCCCGTATTTTTTATTTCAAAAGTATGACTGGCCGGTCCGTCAGCTTCAGCGATTGTACCGAAGTTGTACGTCAGTTCGTCTGCACTTATCTGAGCTCCGTTCTGTGCTGCCATATG
Source organism: Parabacteroides caeci (assembly GCF_023656795.1). NCBI lineage: Bacteria > Pseudomonadati > Bacteroidota > Bacteroidia > Bacteroidales > Tannerellaceae > Parabacteroides > Parabacteroides caeci. The sequence continues at coordinate 24,225 of NZ_JAMOKT010000011.1, read as the reverse complement.
CACAGCAAAGAATAATATGCCGCAAAGGATAAAGCTCAGTCTTTTCATATTCAGCATTCTTTGTTTTTAGTTTTGCTTGTTGGAAATCAAATTACCTCTCCCCGTATCGTCAGGATAAAACTTCCTGTTTTCCCGTTGCTGTAAACTGAAATTGTTTTTGAGAACGGGCCGGGACGTCCTTTCGGATCGTATGTTATCTTGATGTTTCCGCTTGCTCCCGGAGCGATCGGTTCTTTTGTCCATTCCGGAGTCGTACATCCGCAGGAAGCGATGACGCGGGTAATCGCCAACGGCGCATCCCCTGTGTTTTTTACGACAAATGTCGTGGAAACTTTTCCGTCAGCTTCTTTTATCTGTCCAAAGTCATGAGAGGTTTCGTCTGCTGCGATAACAGCCTTTTTCTGAGCTGAGGCCATTCCTGTAGCAAGCAGGATTGCCATAAAAATAAAAATAATCTGTTTCATTTTACTTTTTATTTAGCTATTGTTTATTCTACAAAGATAGACAATTGAATTGAAAATTGAGAATTGAAAATTGAAAATTACCTTTGGACGGATATAAGAACATTCTGCTACTCTTCATATTCAATCCCTAATTTTCAATTTTTAATTTTCAATTAACCGTGAGGTTCGTGCCTTCCGTATGTGAAACGAATTCAGGTGCGTACAGGCATTGGATGGTACTTAGTCCTCCGGCATATTCACCGGTGCGGGACACGTAAACCGGATATTCAATAACGAAAGTTCCTTCCGGCAGGCGGCTGAAGAAGAAGTTTTCGGAAACATCCGTAGGCGACTGGTAATAGGCGACTCCGTCTCTGAACTGTGTTCCTGATAGCTGGTTGGCTGGTTCGAAACAGCCGGCGCGCAGGTCTTTCAGGAATACGTAATCCATTTCGCGATCTGTCCGGATAGTCAGGCGTACGATTACTTTGTCTCCGACGTGGAGCTTTCCGTTTTCTACCGGTACAATCTGTAAGCCGCTGCCGCTGTTGTTTTCGATGAATAATTTCTTTTCAACATTGAGTACACCTTTCTGTTTTTCTACTTTGTCGATGTTTTCGAAATACTGTTCGTAAACGGCTCCCCAGGCAGGTGTATTTCCTTCCTTCCGAATGGAAATGGAATTACTACCGGAAGAAATTTCTTTTTCATCCAGTACCACCTTCAGATAACCGGTGGCTGTTTCACCTTCGGCAGTGCTGTATGTTTTGCCGCCCCATGTTACGGTGCAGGTATTATTTTCATTCAGCCAGTCGTTTCCGGTCAGGATTAATGCATAGATTGCATTCAGCGTTGCAGGGACAGATTCCCAGTTCTGCGTACGTTTCTGGTTCAACAGCCATTGTTTCATACGGTCGGTGTCTTTCTTGTCTTGCGATAAGGTATTGAACACTTTCATCAGTAGGCAATGAGTGTCGATCGGCGAAGTGAAATAACTGTCACCTCTCCGGTTGTTGGCCCAATACATTCCCTGTTCGGCTGTCGTGGTGGCTGTTTTGCGCAACCAGGCCAATATCGTATTGGCAACCTCTTTCTTGCCGTTGCGGTACATCAGCAGGGCGATTTCACCTTTTCCGTAAAGGGATTGTTCGCTCCAGGTCTTTTCTGCCTGCGTTGTATAGAAACGGATTGCTTCGCGGGCATCACCCAGTTCCGGAATATCGCGGTAAGCGCTGCGGACATAGAGAAATTCGAGTTGCAATGCGTTCGGAACGTTGCTCTGCCATTTCTTGTTGTTCTTTTGCAGGCTTTCATAATCGGACTGCATTTGTTTGTCCAGATATTTGAGCGCTTTCATCTGCATTTCCTTTTCCTGTTGTCCGTATTGTACGGCGCTCATTTCAACCAACTGTGACATACCTTTCAGGATAGACAGTGTTATTTCGCGGCTTGCCGGGAAACCTTTAAACCAGCTCCATCCGCCATCTTCGTTTTGTAGCTTTACTATTTGTTGCATGGCTACTTCGCGTTGTTGTGCTGCCCGGTTCATATCAAACAACAGGGATAAACGCTGCTTTTGTTCCGTTTCATTCTCGGCAGCCAGCACCCAGGGAGTTTCTTCCAGCAGGATATTCTTCAACTCCTGATTCTTCTGGAGATTTGAATAAAGGGTAGAAGCGGTTCCGCCCTGTGCCTTCCATTGGCTGATTACTTTCTGGATGCGCGGATTGGCTGTTGCGATATAATTAGCCAGCGTATTGCTATAATAAGAGGCGAACCAGGAAATGACATTGTCATTTGTCGGTTGGGTAAGCGTAGGCAAAGCCTGTATGGCGTACCAGATAGGATTGCCTGTCAGTTCCAATGTCATTCTGAACGGATTGCGGCTGTCCGTCCCATTCTTTCCTGACAACCGGATTTGTTTTTCTCCGTTCTCCATCAGGTAGAAAGGTGTGCTTTCCGTTACCAGTATTTGGTTGGAGAGAACCGGAATCAAATGTTGTTCACCGTCACTGCCGGATTCGGAATCTGCTACGATGCGGCAACCAATCAGATTGGTGGTCTCCGGTACGCGGAAAGTCCATGAAGCGGTGGTGATGCTGTCGGCAGACAAGGTAAACGGCTTTTGTGATTTTGTCAGACAGATAACCGGTTGGTCGGTTGCCGGGTCGAACAATTCAAGGCTGACACGTCCGTTGATAGTCGCTTTTGAATTGTTGATAACCTGTGTGCTGACGGATACTTCGTCACCCTGGCGCATGAAGCGTGGCAGGTTCGGCAATACCATCAACGGTTTGCTGCTGATGACTTCTTTGGTCAGCATGCCGTATTTCATGTCTTCCGTATTGGCCAGTGCCTGGAACTTCCAGGTCGTATTGCTTTCCGGTAACGTGAACTGTACCATGACGTCTCCCTCCTCATTCGTCAGTAATGACGGATAGAAGAAAGCGGTTTCGTTGAAGTTTTCGCGTATCTGGACAACTTGCTGCTCTGACATTCCCTTTTCTGTCGGAGCTCCGTCTGCCAGAGAGAAGACAGCCATGTCTGCTTCAACCTCTACTTCATCGTCTGCAACCATTTTTACATTTCCGGTAGCGGTTGCAGCGTCATTCGTTCTGTAACCGATAACCTGTGCTTCAGCAGCGGCCATAGGGGCTGCCGACTTCATCATGATACCTCCGGCATACATTCCCCGGTTTCTGAAATTCATGATTCCTTGCCAATTCAAGCGGTCATATTGATAATCCGGAACATTGACATTTTTCGACTCTTCTGATTTATAAGCTGTCTTATCATCCATGCCGATGCCTCTGTTGAAAGAGGGGGCAGACAAGTAGAAATATCTTCTCGGGTCGAAATTCCATCTGAAGGAACCGGATGGTAATATCTTATCTAACGACGCATCGTACATGCTGGCCAGCATTTCTGCAATAACAGGCATGGAGTCTGCATCTAAGATCCTGAATTTCCATGTCTCTTTATTGCCGGGTAGCAAATGGTCACGGAAGGTAATCGGTTTGATTGCCAATGAGAGGTTCGGTTGTTGGCGTTTAATATCAGTTCGTGATGTATATAATTTGCCGTCTTTTACAAAGGTAAATTGCGCCACGACTCCTTCCCCGTAGCTTTCCATGAATGGGATACGGAAGAGATGGTTCTCATTACTCAGTACGATGCGTTTGCGTGAAATACATTGGTTGTCCAGGTAAAGTTCATATAAAATATGTGCATCCTTGTCGGATGTGCCAAACAATATCTTCGCCTCTTCACCGGGAAGACACCAGACTTTTTCATCTAACATCCAGGTGTGCATGAATACCGGCGGTCTTTTGTCGCGTAAACTATATAGGATGAAATCCTGCTTTGTAGTAACCGGACGTCCTTGTGAATCATTTGCATCCAGCTTGATTTGATAACGGCCGGAAGCTAGTTTGGCGAATACATTTTTATCAATCGTTTTGCCGGAAGTAAAATTACCGGTTGCCACCTGTTCTTTTACTTCGTATTCAATAATTCCGTATTTGGACGGTTTTTCGGTGTCGCCCAATCTGTTTATCGTATAAGTTCCATTCACTGTTATTTTTTCACCGTTCAGTGTTTGTGCCGATACGGAAGCCTTAACAGAATCTTTGTCGAGCTGTCCGGAAAGGTCGGTATTCAGGACAATACTTGATGTCCCGACAGAGAATACGGAAGTCGCTTCCTGGGTTTCACCATTGCTGTCGGTTAATGTGGCTGTGACCAGATAACTTTGGTAGGCAGGGGGATTGCTACTTGATTTTTCCGGACGGAAACTGAAAGAGAATGTCCCGTCGCTGTTCACAGTAACCTGTCCTTCTGCTACTTGTTCGTTAGAAAAACTACTGATGTAGCTGCGTAACCAGAAGGGACGTTTGTTGATACGATAAGTAATCTCTCCGCTTTGCAGGGAGATACCGGAAAAAGTCTGTGCTTTTCCCTGGATTGTCACCAGGTCGCCAAACGTAATTTCACCTTTTACCGGAAGTAAATCAATGAAGAAAGTGGGACGTTTGTATTCCTCTACACGGAAATTCACACTTTGATATTCGGTAGACAGCGTGAACATTCCTCCAAGGGTTTGCTGAGGCAAAGTGAATTCACCGTTGAAAGAACCGAATTTATTCGTCTTGAACTCTTTGGTGGCCACTTCTTTCCAGTTCGCATCCCTGAGAGTTACTTTGAACGTTTCGCCTTCAATGGCATGAGGCTTGTCGGTTGTATTTGTATAAGCGATTCCTTTAAAATACAGATTTTGTCCCGGGCGGTAAAGTCCGCGGTCTGTAAACAGGGCCAGTTCCGGACGTTTTGTCTGGCTGATTTCCCGTCGTCCGTTCGGATAAACGGCTGTCAGCATTGTTTGTGAATCTCCCGGACGGGCAACCTGATAAGCCATCATATCGTGTTTATGTGGAAAGACAGCGATGCCGTCTTTATCTGTTTTTACGGTTCCCTGTGGTTGCATCTCACGGCGTTTTCCCGAATAATAAGTTACTGAGGCATCAGTGATTGGTTTGCCACTTAAATAATCGGTCACCAATACTTCCGTATTTCCATTTTGCATACTGCGCGAAATGGCAGCCAGGCGGCTTACCTCGAATAGATTGTTCGTTTTCAGATTCGTTCCGGGAGCGGTAATAACACATTCATACAATCCTGTCTGGTCCATCGGGATGACGAGGCTCGTATCCAGCTCGGTATAGGTATTCGGTACTTTTAATGAAAAAGTAACTTCTTTGACCAGGGCTCCCAAATTGCTTGCAGTATCCTGAGTGTTATAATTAAGTGTCTGTTGCGGAGTTTTCAGGCTCTTGTATATGCGAGCGGTAATCTGCCGGATATTTTGATATCTGAGTTTTAGAATCAGTTTTTTTCCGGGGTACACATTATTGTCTGTGTTGACTTGCAGGAACGGGTTTTGCATATTGGCCAGCCTGTTTTTTATCAGGCCGATCCGTTCATAGTTCGGAAAGCGGGCAATTGTTTCTTTGCAAAGTTCGTACTCGGCAGCTTTCAGAGAATCCATATTGGCTTCTGTTCCATATCCGTAAAATCCGTTATTCAGTTTAGCTGCAATGATTTCCACGGAATAATCTTTATTACCGTAGATGGCCAACAGGCTATCCAGTGCGGATGTATAATTATCTCTTACCTGTTCGGAATAGCGGGTGGTATATTTGAATCTCAGATAGTCCAGGTTGGCAAGCATGGCTGCTTTTTTGTCCGGTTGTGTGTTCAGATAGGCAATAAGTTCTTCATATATATCTGTGGAAGGAGCGATGTCAAGAGCACGGAACGCCAGAAAGTCATATAATGTAGGGCGCAGGGCAGGCGTGTCTTTTCCAGTCTCCAGTATGGCTTTGAAATCGGATACCGGTGTTTCCTGCAACAGCTTCGCCGGTTGCAGGGATGCGGTCAGTTCTTCCTTTATCTTATTCGTGAAAAGGTTTGAAGTCCATTCGCGGATATCTTCGGGGACGTATCCGGCCAGGTCGGTCCGCTGATTAATCTTCCAGCGGTTCATCGTATAATACTGATTGTACATCTCGGCAACCATCGAGTGTAGTACGGCTGTAGAAGCCGGTTCTTTACATTCGGTCGCATAGTTTTCCACTTCCTTGATAAGTTCGGGGAAGTTATCGTCATTCACATCCAGTTGTTCTTTCATCCGGCTGATCAGCGCTTTGATGAGTTGCGGTGTATTTTTACCTTGAATAGCCTCGGTAATCATTTTGCTTTCATTTTTAGGTTGTGCCGCATTTGTATACATGATAACCGCTGAAATACAGCATAGTATCAGGGCGGAAACAATAATAGCTCTTATCTTCATATCTATATGGGTTTACATGTTAAACAACGTTCTTTGCTATATAGATACAAAGAAAGGGTAAAAAGATGTAAACTGTTTGTTAATAAGGCGTAATAATAAATTGGCGTGGTAATAAGTAATGAGGAGGTGTAAGGTTCAGGATTTCTATAGGAAGGTTATTGTTTTCGACGTCCTCATAAACATTCACGAGGGCGTCAAAGATATTTATGAGGCCCTCGTGAACAGGAAACTATCTGTACTATCATTTATTTCTTACGAACGTAAGTCAGGAATGTGTACGGATAAGCATGTTTTGCATCAGCCGGGAATTCCTGGCGTTCCACTTCTTCCCATAAATCCCAGTTTACGACCGGGAAAAAAGTATCGGCATCTTTAAACTCACCATGTACACGGGTGATGTACATTTTGTCTGCGATGCGTAAAGCCTGACGATACACCAATGCACCGCCGAGGATGAATATTTCATCTTCTTTTTCACAAATATCCAGTGCCGAACCCATCGATTCGCAACCGAAGCAGTTCACAAAACCGGCTTCCGGCAAGGTGGTCAGGACTACATTCTTCCGGTTGGGAAGCGGTCCTTTGGGCAGAGATTCGAAGGTCTTACGTCCCATGATTACGGCGTGGCCGGTTGTCAAATCTTTAAAACGTCGCATATCGGCAGGCAGACGCCATAACAACTTGTTGTTTTTACCAATCGCGTTGTCATCTGCAATAGCGGCAATAATTGAAATAGTACTCATAAACTTATCGATTTATTAGTAATGTTTAAATTCCGAATTAATAGTGTCACCGTTTATACCGCCACTTCTCCTTTGATATGGGGATGCGGGTCATAACCGGTCAGGTTGAAATCTTCGTATTTGAAATCGAAGATGTTTGTTACGTCCGGATTTATTTCCATCCGGGGAAGAGGACGCGGTTCGCGGGTAAGCTGAAGCTTTACCTGTTCGAGGTGATTGCTATAGATATGAGCATCCCCCAGCGTATGAACGAAATCTCCGGCTATAAGTCCTGTCGCTTGTGCTATCATTTGTAATAATAATGCGTAAGAAGCAATATTGAAAGGTACGCCCAGGAATATATCTGCACTGCGCTGATACATCTGTAAACTCAGGCGTCCGTTTGCCACATAAAACTGAAAGAACGCATGACAAGGCGGGAGGTTCATATTATCCAGGTCACCCACATTCCAGGCACTGACAATGATCCGTCGGGAATCCGGATTATGTTTGATCGTTTCGACAGCTTCGCTGATCTGGTCGATAGAACCACCTTTATAGTCCGGCCACGAGCGCCACTGGAAACCGTAGATATGTCCCAGGTTTCCATCGGGATCTGCCCATTCATTCCAGATACGCACTCCATGTTCCTGCAGATATTTTGCATTGGTATCCCCTTGAAGGAACCAGAGTAATTCGTAAATGATAGACTTCAGATGCAGCTTCTTTGTCGTAAGCAGAGGAAATCCCTCTTCCAGATTGAATCGCATTTGATGGCCGAAAATACTTTGTGTACCGGTACCTGTACGGTCTTCCTTCCTCACTCCCTCGGCTAATACGCGATTCAGCAATTCTAAATATTGTTTCATTTTTATCTCTATAGTAGCTTGCAAAAGTACGAAAGGGATTTGTATAAAACAACAGGTAACTTTTAAAATCCCCTTTTACCATTAAATTGTAAAATGATTTCCTCTTTTGATAACTAAATGATAGGTTGGGGAGTTGGGGAGGAGTGTGTGCATTACATTTACATAAATGCAAATAATTTTTTATTATACTTGAAGATATGGATAATTGGGGATATATATTTATTAATATTAAAGTATAGGTACGTTAGTTTTATGTACTTGTAGAGCACTGTCATCAAACGTTCAAAAACTCTCCCTATATCGGTCTGGTAAGATTGGTAATCTTTCGTCCTTTTCGTCCCAGTGATTCAAAGATACGGTAAGCGTTTGTGCCTGACTGGTTCAAAAGGTTCAAGTTCTCTCACACTTTTTATGCCTAACAATCAGTACATCAACTGTATAAAAAGTGATAGTATGGCATTTTTACCTATCACTCAACTATCACGCATTATCACTTAATCTCCATTGTTTACTCACTGGATAAAGCAGAAGAAAACAGTGTTTTATACCATGAAAAACATAGTTTCTTTGCTATCTTATTTACGTATATGTAAGGAGGAAAAGAGGTCGACACCCTTTACACCCGGGTCTCAGCATCGTTCAGATCCGGGTGTAAAAAGCGCTGAAATGCCCGTCCGGACGAGTTTTTGTAGTAACTCCCCATGACATTACAAAGATGGTAATATTTCGTTCCGGTAAGCTTTTGAGGTAAAATAACGCCCTTTATGAGCGGTCAAACCCAGGTGCCTGTTTTAGGCAAAACAAGATAACTCGTTGAATACTATTGAATTATTGGATAAGTGAGTGATATTACAGTGATAGTTAAAAACAGTACCTATCACTGCTTTAATACGCTTATAATAAGTGTCTTATGGGTAAAAACGTGATAGGTGATAGTTGTTTTTTGATAATTACTCTTAATATTGCGGGTGGCTTCTTTGAAGTTGTTCGCATGTAAATATACAAGCAAGAGCATATCAAATCATTGCATCCTACCTGTTCCAGATTTAGTGAAAGGTGGTGTATATGCAGGCGGCTATTGTTTTGTGGAATTTATCTGGAACGGGAAGTTTGTATCGATGGCAACCTCTTACCTGTATCACCGGAGATGATAGTCCCTCCCGGTTTCTGGACGAAGCCAGTCTTGTGGAACATCGGCATGGCCCAAATATAAAAGGATATTATAGCCCTAACAACCTGCTTAGAATCACAAAAAATGCCTTGACGGATGCTTTTTTGTGAAATTATTTGCAAAGTTGAAAGAAATTTACTATTATTGTAAACGTTGACCTGTGAAGTTGGAAAGGTTTGGCCGGAAATTCAGTAGGCGAGAGCGATCTTAAATTGTTGACATTCCTGGGGGCAGACCAATGCCACGTTGACTATTGTGTCCGATGAATATGCCTGTTTGAAAAATGCGTTCCCCCCATTTGTAAAAGTAGTACCCCGATCCTCCCGTATTTCTGCGTATAAGCAAGCACATTTGGTGGTGGCATCCGGAATGGATGCCGTGCAGGCATTGGCCTTATGCAAGCCTTGTGTTGTTTTGGGTGATTACGGTTTGGGCGGATTGGTGACATCGGAGAATTACGCTTCGTTGCAGTCTGTCCGTTTCAAAGGGCGTAAAGGAGTGGATTTACTGTTTTATATTGAGTGTTGATTATCAGTGTAAGATATGTTCATAATCTGATCAATACGATAGGAAAGTATATTTGAGCACATCTTCTTTTTGCAGGATTAGATTTTCTTTGAATAATAACATTAAAAAATGTGGTTATTTAAAAATAGTATTTCAAACATAAAAGTTTAGGTATATCATGAATCGTCTAGCTCTTTTATTCGTTTCGTTGTTAGCATTGGGTAGTTGCACATTTTCCAATAGTAACCGAGAAGTGGCAGCTGTTGTCGACACAATAGTTGTGGTAGAGAACAAGGAAAAAACTGTCGATATAGGCAGAAAGGATCTTCCCATTTACGACAAACTCTCCGGTATCAAGAATAAAGTGTCCGAGATAGCGGATAGTATCGACTTTTGTGCTCTTGCCCCTGATCCGTTATTGGATGGAACTTTCGTTGCTGATGTGGCATTGACAGACAGTGATGTTTTTGTAATTTGGCGAATAGACGCTATTTATCGTTTTGATCGTGCGGGACGTTTCAAGAATAAAATAGGCTCATTAGGACAAGGGCCGGAGGAATATGCGCAGCTTGGAGATAATTTGATGGTAGATGGAGAACAAAGAACCGTCACGGTTGTAGATGTTGGTCAAAATAGAATAAAGACGTACGATTATGATGGGGGATTTTTGAAAAGTGTATCTGTTTCTGATAGATATGCGACTTCTTTAGCTAAGATGGATGCGGGAACTTATATTGTACGGACAAAGGATAGTGAACGGTATAGACCTAATTGTCCGGCTTTGCGATTGATGGATGTTTCAGGAAAACTTATTAAAACGTATAAAAGCCATCTTTATCCGATTACCAAAGATAAAGAGAAAGGCTGGCATTATGGCCCGATGCAAAATTCATTATGGGAATATAACGGTCATTTCTATACTTTGGAATATGGTAATGATACTATTTATCGGGTGGACAAAAATGAATTGGTAGCCGACCGCACGTTGAGCGGCACAAACTATCGTCCATCCATGTACAATCTGTTTCATAGTGGCAGTGGCGATAAGCGCCTGTTGCTTCCGATGATGATGCGTTCAAACTCTGATATATTTGAATCGGACAGATTTGTACTGTTTAGATGTTTTGAAGAGTCGAAAAGGTATTTTATGGTGTATGACAAAATAGATGGTCAAGTCTATCAAAGTTTACATGAGGATGCTCCGGTCAGGGAACGTACGGGAGAAAAGTTGTCCGCCTATTTTACGGATGATTTGGTATCCGGTATGCCTTTTACTCCGGAATATCGTAGCGGAGAAAAGATTATCGGTTGGCTTTCAGCCCCAGAGATTGTAGAAAATCGCGAGAAGATCCTGCAATTTGCGGAAACCCGTACATCAGCCGAAGCAGCTCGTTTTCGTGAAATAGTAACCCGTATGAAAGAAGATGACAATCCGGTGTTGATGATAGTAAAATTGAAATAAAATAGTAGTTTGCCCATTGGAGACAGTCTGATTCTCTTCATAAAAAAACGCATATCAGTTTTTAAGGACTTACCTGTATTTTATGAAATGAAAGCCATAGCCGAAATCGTAACCGATGATGTACGTTTGATAGAACGTTTTTTCCTGCCACTGAAAAAGATACTGAAAGAAGGGTTTTAGCAGTGAAAGCTGTGAAAAAATTTACTCTAAAAACAGTCATTCTAACAATGCCCATTGTTAGGTTGCTTGGATGGGCAGTATAAGGTTGCTTGAATGGGCATTGTAACGACCTTTGGATGGGCATTGTTAGAATGCACTAATTGGGGTGTTGTTCTGCCCAAAGATTCTTATTTACCTATTCTCTTTAATACCTTTGGCATTAACGCCATCATCATTTGTAATCAGTATCAACGGTCTATCATTCATCGCAACTTCTTTTAAATATCACTACAAATGTAACGATAATCTTTAAATGATACATCAAACGTTCAAAAACTCTCCCTATGCCGGTCCGGTAAGATTAGTAATCTTTCATGTGCAAGGTTAGTAATCTTATAGGGTGAAGATTACTAATCTTCTTCCTTTATCGTTCCGGTGGTTAAAGGATATGATAAGTGGCGATTCAAAAATTCAAAAGATTCAAGTTCCCTCACACACACGTATATGCGGCTACATTATAACGCGCGTGTATTTATTCCGTACGCGATCGCGCGTGTGTGAAGGTGGCTGAATCTTTTGAATCGTTTTACTGCTTTTTACGGTAGGAACAATAATATTATCTGTTTGTGTTGGTATTAACAAAAAAAGTTCTTACATTGTAAACGGAATAAATCCTACAGACCATGAAACACAAATCTTCATACCACCTCTCCTGTATTGTTCCCGTTTATAATGTAGAAGAATATCTGGATGCTTGTGTGGAATCCTTATTGCGGATTCCGTCTATCCAAGTGGAAATCATACTGGTAGACGATGGCTCTACCGATTCATCAGCGAAACTGGTGGACCGGTATGCCGCGCACTATCCTTTTGTCAAAGCGATCCATCAAGTAAACCAAGGTCCGGGGATCGCCCGGAATAGCGGTTTGGAGGTTGCGGGCGGCGAATATGTGGCATTTGTAGACAGCGACGATTGGATCGAGCCGGAGCGGTTGGTTGCGCTTTACCGGCAGGCGAAGCAAGATGCGTTAGATATGATATTGGGATATGTCCGTTATGTCGTGCCGGATGATCCCGATTATGAATATGCCCCGTTTTTACCTGTACCTGATTCAGTGAAAGGTGGTGTATATGCAGGCGGCTGTTGTTTTGCGGAATTTATCCGGAATGGAAAGTTTGTACCGATGGCAACCTCTTACCTGTATCGTCGGGAGTGGTTGGAACAGGAGAAGCTGCGTTTTGAACCGGTGCTCCATGAAGATGAATTGTGGAGTGTGAAGGCTTTGTGTTTGGCCAGGCGTGTCGTTTGTACGGACCGGGAGTTTTATTATTACCGTCAGCGTTCGGGTTCCATTATGAAAACGTTGGATACGGGCAGACGGATAAACAGCTTGGTGCATATTGCCAACCGGATCTTGCAATTTGCCGGTCGTTTCAGCGCGGAAGAGCGTCGGCAAGTCCGGAGCATGCTTTATGTGAAAGCCGCCGAACTTTATAAGTTGGCATTTCGGTTGTTGGATAAGAAGCGGGATAGCCGTTTCCGTTTGGAATCCCATTCGCTGTATCAATTGTACCATGACCGGAACCGTTTGACGCCGGAAGCCCGTTCGATTTGTATGTCCCTTTATTCGGTTGGCCGGAAGAAATTAAGGAATTACCATGCCTGGCTTGTCTCTCCGGAAGTTGACGGTATGCCGGCACTGGTACCGGATGACAAGGTTGTATTATTGTTCTATAGCCGTATCTGGGATGCGCCATTGGTGTATCCCAGGGAGCAGGTGCCGGAAGGCATGTTGATAACCTCCGACCGGAAATACTTGGCTCGTGCCGATGCGGTCGTCTTCCATTTGCCGACGTTGGAGTTTGATTTGGAAGGCGATCTGGAAAAATCCCCCGGCCAGCGTTGGGTCGGCTGGACATTGGAGTGTGAGGAAAACTATCCGTTCATCAAAAGTACGGAATTTATGAGCCTGTTCGACTATTGGATGTCATACCATCAGGGAGCCGATGTGGTCCATCCCTATTATGAAGCCGGTTACCCGGGACGTTTGCAGCAGACGGTTCCCCGTCCGTTTGAACAGAAACGGGGCATTTGCATGTTGGTTTCCAGCCCGTTCAACCGTAGTGGCAGGCAGGAATATTTGAAAGAATTGATGGAGATGGTGCGGATTGACTCTTACGGCAAGCTGTATAACAACAGCCGGTTGGAAGAAGATAACGGGCTTTCTTCCAAAATGGCTTTATATGAAGGGTATAAATTTGTAATTGCTTTTGAGAACTCCTGTGCCAAAGATTACGTGACGGAGAAATTCTTTGACCCGTTGCTGGCGGGAGCCGTGCCGGTCTATTTGGGAGCTCCCAATGTCGATGAATTTGCACCGGGAGACAACTGTTATGTCGATGTCCGCAAGCATGAAACTGTGGAAGAGTTGGCAGCCTATTTGCAAGCCTGCCTGGATGATCCTGCCTTGTATGAACAATACCAAGCGTGGCGTAAACACCCGTTGCGTCCGTCATTTATACAGAAAGCGGCGGCCCAACAAATCCATCCTTATATCCGCCTTTGCCGGTTGATACAGGCTGGGCAGCAACATCCGCAAATATCCCGGAAGCGACCGGACGGCAGGTTGGTGCTCTGTAGTTTCGGAGATTCCCGTTATGAGGCGAGCCGTGAACGGCTACAGGAACAAGCGGAAGATTTCGACCTGTTTGATGCCATACATCTTTATAACGAGTTTGATTTACCTGCCTCTTTTCGTGAAGACTTCAAAGACCAATTGCAAGCCGATGTGCGTGGTTTTGGTTATTGGGTCTGGAAGCCGCAGGTAATCTTGGACACTTTGTCAAAGATGGACGATGGCGATGTCTTGTTGTATGTGGATATGGGTTGCCACTTGAACAGCCGGGGAAGAGAAAAGTTATTGGAGTACTGGCAGGAGGTGAAACAGAACGATAGCGGATTTTTGGTTTCGCCTATGGAAGCGATCCGGAAGGAATGTTATTGGACGAAAGGGGATTTGTTGGATTATTTCCAGGTACGTGGTACGGAAACCGCATCATCACCTCAATATCAGGCAGGAGTGATTTTTGTCCGTAAAGAGGCGGGAACGATCGGTTTGATTCAACGCTGGTTGAAGTTATATTATGAATGTTTTCATTTATTGGATGATAGTCCCTCTCGGTCTCCGGACGAAGCTGGTTTTGTGGAACATCGGCATGACCAAAGTGCTTTGTCGTTGTTGTTGAAACGGCATGGCGCGTCGGAGATACCGTTGGAAGAGGTGTATCGGCCGGGTTGGGATTTATGTAAACGGTTCTATCCGATATTGGTAGAACGGGATTTGTGTTGATCGGTAAATAGTAAATAGAATGGAAAATCGTAAGCAAAACAACTTGACTCCATTGGTATCCGTGTTAATACCAGTTTATAATTCAGAAAAATATATTGCTGAAACCATTGATAGCGTATTGGAACAAACCTTTCCGGATTTTGAATTATTACTGTTGGATGACGGCTCGGAAGATAAAACGGCAGAAATCATATCGGGTTATACCGATGAGCGTATAAAATATATCCTTTGCCCGCATGATTTTATAAATACGCTCAATAAGGGGATTGATTTGGCGAAAGGAAAGTACATAGCCTTGCTGGACCATGATGATCTTATGATGCCGGATCGGCTGAAGATACAATATGAGTATATGGAAAGTAATCCCCGGGTGGCCGTATGTGGCGGGTATATGCAATCATTCGGCATGTATTCTCGAGTCATGCGGGTACCGTTAAGCTATCGGAATGTTCTCAAAGCGATGGTATTTGATTGCCCGGTGATGAACCCGACCGGGTTTATCCGTAAGAGCTTTTTGGTAGAGCATGGTTTAAGGTATTCGCAGGGCTATTCTTTTGCTGCCGATTTGAAGTTGTGGACGGATATAGCCCGGGTCGGTGAGATTGTCAACCTTCCGGAAATATTGACCCGGTATAGGACGTATCCGGAACAAACGAGTAGGAAATGCCAGGCGGAAATGGATGAAGCAGCAGATCGTATCCATCTGGACATGGTGGAATATTTTTTGGATTTGGTAAAAGAAGACAGTGTCTATTATCCGATCCTGATGGATAATTTTTTACCGGCGTTGGATAAGTTGGGAGAATCCGGTTTCTTTTCCTCCAGGACATTGCTGTATTTCTTGTATGAATTGATTTCCGGTCTGATTGATAAAGGAGAGTTGAGATTAGAATCACAAAAAAATGCTTTGCCGGATGCTTTTTTGTGAAATTATTTGCAAGGTTGAAAGAAATTTACTATTATTACAAACGTTGACCTGTGAAGTTGGAAAGGCTTGGCCGGAAAGCCTTCTTGTTGAGTTTTTAACCCCAATAAATCAATACAGATGAGGCACTTGCGGATATTATATATAGGAATGAAGGACGGGTTGGACGTTTATTCAATGGAAATATCCTTGTATTTGCGACAAGTGCTTTCCGCTTGTAGCGAACTTCACCTGTTTGGAGATCTGTTTACGGAGCAGACATATCGTGAGGATGGAAGGTATGATTTAGTGATTGTCCAAAATTCTTTTTGTTTGATACGTTATAAGGATCTTTTTAAATGGTTGTCTGATACGCCTGTTTTATTTGTTTCCTGCGGTAACCGTGTTGTGGATTATGTTACCCCATTTAAAAAACCTGTATGGGGTCATTCATTTGGGAAATGCTTCCTTGTCGGCTTGGGGCATCCCGGACGAGATGCTGCTTCATCTTTGTTATCCGGTGGAAAGGTCGGGTGATTATTATCTTTACGAACAGCAGCCGGAGGTTTGCCGTATCGTTTATTGCCCGACCGGAAATTCTGTAGGCGAGAACGATCTAAAATTGTTGACATTCCTGGGGCAGACCAATGCTACGTTAACTATTGTATCCGATGAATATGCCTGTTTGAAAAATGCGTTCCCCCCATTTGTAAAAGTAGTACCACGATCCTCCCGTATTTCTGCGTATAAGCAAGCTCATTTGGTGGTGGCATCCGGAATGGATGCCGTGCAGGCATTGGCCTTATGCAAGCCTTGTGTTGTTTTGGGTGATTACGGTTTGGGCGGATTGGTGACATCGGAGAATTATGCCTCGCTGCAATCCATTCGTTTTAAGGGGCGTAAAGGAGGATGTTTGGGGGAATCGGTTTCTTCTGTTTTATTGGAATCAGCAATCAGGAAAGTGTTTGCATTTGACCGGCGGGAAGAGGTTTTGTTCCTTCAAAAACAGGTATTATCGTTTTTTGGCAAGCCTGTATTTAAGAAAAGGGTGTTACAAGAGATAGAACGGATTATTGATTTATCTATCTGTATGCGCGACCGCCGGAAACGGTTGTTGTTGAAACCTCGTTTGTCAACGTTGTTTGTGTTAGAGGACAGGGATGGTAAATCCTATCTGAAGCGTGGCCTGACTTGCTTCGGTGAGCTGGAACCGGAAATGGTTGCTTTGTTGAACCAATGTAATGGGGCAGTCTCTGTCGGGGAACTGGCAGAAAGGAATGGATACGGCAGGGAAGACCGGGCAGTCTTGTGGTCGAACCTGTATGAATTGTGGAAAGAGAAACTAATCCTTTTTGCCTTATGAAACAGTTGCCTAATTTTGACCTGAGTATTGTGGTTCCGTTGGGTGACCGGTTGGAGTCGTTTGTGGAAAGCTTGCCATTGCGTACGGCTTATTACGAGCGGAACGGCATAGAGGTCGTTTTGCTGGTGGATGAAGCATCAGATTGCCGAAGTTTATTGGCATGTATCCGAAAATACCCTTTTATCAGTTGGAAAGTGGTGTCCGGCTCGTGGCAAAACAGGGCGGCAGCTTATAATGAAGGCATCCGCCAGTCGGTAAAGGAGTATGCCCTGTTGATGTTTCCTGAATCTTTGTTTCAAACGGATGTCATTTACGAATTGCGTGAGATGTTGGATGAATACCCGTTGCATTATGCGGTTGGTTTTTCGTATGGCAGTTTGATGGTGAAGAAAGAGTATTTGGAGCGGGTAGGCGGTTATGATGAACAATACGATATACTGGAAGGTGCGGAAGAGAATCTGTGTCGGCGTTTGGAATTGGCGGACATTCATCGTTTATATTTCCCGGATGCCTTGTTGCAATCGGGGGAAAGCCGGTTGTCGGAAGCTTGGGAGCAAAATGTACCGGAGGATCTTTTGTATGACATGTTGTTGCCGATTGAGAGCAAAGCTGACAATCGGTCAGAACCGGAGCCAGGGAAGTTGCTTTATGACTGGCGGGAACATCCTTTTGCGAAGGAGCAGTGCCGTGAGTATCTTTCGGCATTGAAGCGGTTTGATATACCCTCTGACGAGGTCTTTGAAAAGTCGTATCCTTTGATTGCGTTGATCCCGACTTATAATGAGTCGGAGCGGATTACGGATTGTCTTCGGAGCGTGGAGAAATATTGTGACGGGATTATCCTGTTAGATGATGATAGCCGGGATGATACGTATGAAATAGCCCAGTCTGAAAAGCTATTGTTGAAAGCGAAGAAAGTCCGTACGGAGTTCAACGACAAGCAGAACCGGAATATGTTGTTGGATATGGCTTCCTTTTTCAAAGCTGAGTGGTTTATCTTCATAGATGCGGACGAACGTTTTGATGATCGTTTTGTAGATTTGCGTGAGGTGATGAAGCGGGATGATGTGGACACGGTCGGTGTTTGGATAGCGAATCTGTGGGATAGCATGGAGACGTACCGGACGGATATGGAGGATACGAACCCTTATTCTCGAAACGGTCTATGGTTTAGATGGAGGATGTTTAGGAATAAGGGAAGGATGCAATTTGTTGTTAGAAGGAAACTTCATTTTTCTTCTATACCATATAAAGAAAATATTTTTCAGAGTCAAACTTTGATGTTGCATTTGGGATACTTAAGTAAAATAGAACGTGGAGCTAAAAGTTTGTTTTACCAAGTAGAAAAAGATGTTTATGTAGATTTCTTTTATGGGAAAGTTAATTCTGAAGTTAAACTGAAGAGTATAAGAAATGTGACTTTGTATATACCCTAAGAATATATATAGGTGATTTGTCGAATAGCCTAAAATGATTAGATAATAAGCTTCCATATGTAAGGGAGTGTAGATGTTTTAACTAAATTAAAATATTATGAAGTTGAAAAAATTGGTATTAAAGAAAGAAGTCATTTCACTATTAAGTGAAAACTCCTTGAAGCAAATTAAGGGAGGAACAGGTTCTGGACAAGCATGTGCGTCTACAAATCCTCAGATGTGTTTGAATACACAGCCTACTGTGCAGTATGTTACTTGTGGTGAAAGTTGTGGTCTAACATGTGATACTCCGTATCATCATTGTGATATGCCTACAATCAATGATTCTTGTTTCAGTTTTTGTAACGATCATCCCTGTAATGATTATTAGTACCAATCGGTTATTAGGTGTTTTGCATTTAGAATAGTGTACTAAAAGTTATTACTAAGTAGAATTAACTGTGCTTAAAGTTTGGTTTCTAAATGTAAAAAAATAATGACCAATTGAGGATAAAGTATTGATGGGAACTATGAAACAATGATTTGTTTTAATCTCTATTGTGTATTCCATGCTGGTTTGCTAGTAAAGTCAGCATGGAAATAGTAGTAAATACATTATTTAACAAAGAAGATGCGTTCTTGAAGTAATCAAAAGATGGCTATATCTTTGAAATGTTGGTATTTATAGTGTAAATAGATTAGTTTAATAGGTAGATCAAGGTTGATTTACATTATTTATAGTGAAATTATGAAGAGGTTTTTAATGTTTATTGTACTGGCATTGTTTACATGCATTTTATTCTATGCAATAGATCGTGGTGATTCTATGAATAAAAGTATATTGCAAGCAATGTCTAATGAATATGTAATTGTATCAATATATACTTTGACAGGAAGTTTAGGATCGTCTATTGTATATAAATTGTTGAGAAGTAAAACAAAATATGCTTCTATTATTTCATATATTAGTGTTCCATTTATTACTTTATTTGTGCCATATATTATTATGATGATTGTTAGAATTGTTTAGTTATGGAAAAGGAAATTGAAGATAAAATTCATGAAATTGCATCATACTTGAAATTAAATAGACCTGATGATATAGGTCTATTTACTGGTATTGGTGGATATGTATTGTTTTTTTATTATTACAATAAAATATTTAAAAAATCTCTCTACGATGGTTTGGAATATATTCTGTTGGAAGATATCTTTGATCGTATTAATTTGTATAAAATTACTGATTATTCTTTCTGTAGAGGTTTGTCTGGAATTGCATGGTTGTTAAGTTTTCTTCATAAAAATGGAGATTTAAGTGATGGAGATTACAAAATAACAGATGAATTAGATTTTTATTTATACAATAAAATGATGTTTTTATTGTCATTTAGTAATTATGATTTTCTCCATGGTGCGACAGGAATCGTTTTTTATTTTTTGAAGAAGAATAAGCTTTGTTATTTAAAGGATTTTGTTAAACAAATTGATCTTTTAGCTATAAAAGAAATGTCTAATTATAAATGGAAAAACTTTATTTTGGATAATAGTTTTAGTGTTAGTTTAGCTCATGGAATGTCTAGTATAATTTTGATTTTGACAAAAATATATGAATTAGGAGTGATAGAGTGTGAAGCGATTATAAATGGAGGAATTAATTTTGTTATTTCTCAAAAGTATCCATATAAAAATAGATCAATATATCCATCAAAAACATTGGAATTTGATAGTAGTTTATATAGTAGAATGGGATGGTGTTATGGTGATTTAGGTATAGCACTTATGATTTTAAATGTGTCAAAAGTATTAGATAATAAAACTCTATATATTCATGCATTAGAAATTATTAGAGAATCATCGAAAAGAGTAGATTTAAATAAAGATTTTGTGTTTGATGCTTGTGTTTGTCATGGAACTTCTGGCATTGCTATGTTGTTCAAATCTTTTTATGAATATACAAAATGTGATTATTTAGTTCAAATTTGGAATTTTTGGGTAAAAAAGACTATGAATTTTTCAACTCAATATCAGCAACAGCAACAACAAGCTGGTTTTAAATTTCATGTAGGAGGACAAGTCTTTAGTAGCGAACTTGAATATTGTAATTTGTTACAAGGGGTATGTGGAGTGGGATTAAGTTTATTATCTACTATTGATCCAACTATTAGATGGGAAGAATGTCTTTTGATGCGATAATATTTTTTTAATTATATGATAATATGATGACTTATAAATCCTTTGATAAATTTTTTTATCGTATACCTTTGTTGCCGTATAATCGTTTACATTTTGTGCTAGAAAATAGAGATAGTTTATTGGAATGTATAAGACGTATTGAAGTACAGGAGGCAATTTTTTTGGCATCTCCTGTTTTGTTTATGGAAATTGAAAAGTATATTAAGATGTTGGATGGAAATGAAGAAAGTACTAATAAGGTTGTATTGTCTTGTGTACGTTATATAAGTCGTATGTCGACTCGCTGTACACCTTTTGGGTTATTTGCAGGTTGTGGTGTTGGACGTGTAGGGGATAGAGAAGAAGCAACAAATATTATCATAAATAGTAGCATTGATAAAATAACACGATTGGATATGTATTATCTTTTATCTTTATATAATGTACTTATTTTAAAAATGGATTTTAGATATAGAGTAAAGTATTATCCTAATACAACTTTGTATAAAATAGGTAAACGGTTTAGATATATAGAAATATTATATACCAATGTGAAAAGAAAATACCAAATCACTGAAGTTTCTAATTTTTATTATGTAAATAAATTATTACAGATCGCTCAAAAAGGTGCTAATATAAAAACTCTTACATCAATACTAATTAGCGATGGAATTTCCGAGGAGTCAGCAGATAAATTTGTGAATGATTTAATAGATAGTCAAGTTTTAGTTCCAGAATTAAACCAATCTGTAACAGGAGAGGATTTTTTTATGCGATTTATAAGTCTTTTGAATAGTATTAGTGATTCAGATGATTCTGTATTAATTGAATTAAGAAAAGTTAAATTGTTGTTAGATCAATTAAACTCAACAATTGATTCGTATAGTTTCAAATTATATGATGAGATTATTGAAAAATTGAAAAAGCTAGGAGGATCATATGAAAAGCAATTTGTATTTCAGGTTGATATGAAAAGAAAAAGTTCATATTCTGTATTGAATTCAGATATTATAAATGAGATAAAATTGGCTATGAATTTTTTAAGTAAAATAACTATGTTTCAGAAAAATGAAATGTTATCTAGGTTTAAGCAAGATTTCTATAACAGATATGAAGATAGAGAAGTTGCATTGTTAGAGGTTCTTGATCCCGAAATAGGGATTGGTTATCCATCTAAAGTTGGTGGACAAATTTCTTCTTCTTTGATAAATGACTTGATGCTACCTAGAGATGATCAACGGGGAGATTCATTATATAACAGAATTCAGTCTACACTATTTCAAAAAATTATTTCTTCATCTAATAAATTTAGAGAGTTAGAAGTTGAATTAACAGATGCGGATGTTGAAGGCCTAGAAACTAATATAGATGCTTTGCCTCCGACTATATGTGCAATGGTTGATATTGTATGTGCTGATCCTAAAAATATTTGTATTAAATTGAGATCTTGTGGTGGAAGTTCTGCTGCTAATTTGTTGAGTCGATTTGCTCATATGGATAAAGAGATAGAACAATTGATAATTGATATTACAGGAAAGGAACAAGAACTTATGTCTGATGTGATTTTAGCAGAGGTTGTTTATTCACCGGAGGCAAGGATTTGTAATATTCTTTCAAGACCGCATTTAAGAGAGTATGAAATTCCAATAAATTCTTATTCAGATCTTCCACAAGATAAACAAATATTATTATCTGATTTATTTTTATCAATGAAACAGGGAAAATTAATCATTCGATCTAAGAAATTGAATAAAATAGTTGTTCCAAGATTAACTACAGCTCATAATTATTATAATGACTTAATGCCTGCTTATCGCTTTTTGTGTGATATGCAAGTTCAAAGTGGGAAAAATGGATTACAATTTAACTGGGAAAAGTCTTTAGAAGATAGATTGTCATTTTTGCCAAGAATAAAATATAGGAATACAATATTATCTTCTGCAATATGGAATGTGAAAGTAAGCGAACTTAGATGCTTTTTTGAAAAATATAATGGTAATCAATTACTTGATGTTGTCTCTGTTTGGAGAAAAGAATACTTTATTCCTCGTTATGTTTTAATGCCAGATGGGGATAATGAATTTTTTGTTGATTGGGAAAATACTTTGAGTATTCATGCTCTTTATTCAATTATTAAAAGTCGAAAGTATGTTCGATTTGTTGAATTTCTGTTTGATCATAAAGATTCTGTAGCAAAAAATACTACTGATTTTTATACTAATCAATGTCTTGTATTTTTTATAAATAATGCAATGAAGTTAACTAAAAGGGTTTTTATACCAGGAAGCAAATGGGTATATTTTAAACTGTATACAGGTTATAAAACATCAGATGATCTTTTAATAAAAGATATATCAATTATATTGGATAGATTGTGGAAATTTGATTTGATTGAAAAGTGGTTTTATATAAGATATTCTGATCCTGATTTTCATTTGAGAATACGTTTTTTACTTAAAAATGATTCTTGTTTTGGAGATGTTGTTAATATCATCTATAAACGTCTTAGTGTTTTGATCAATAACAAACTTATTTGGAAAGTACAAATAGATACTTATAGTCAAGAATTAGAACGTTATGGGTGTAATTTGATGAATGAATCTGAATATTTGTTTTATATAGATAGCGAATGTATATTGTCTATTATAAAATGTATAAGAAAATGTAATAATGAAAATTATCGTTGGATGATAGCTCTAAAAATAATTGATTGTTTTTTGTCTGATTTTAAACTTCAATTAGAAGAAAAATATGAAATTGTCGAATATTTGTCATTTTTATTTAAGCGGGAATTTGGTTTTAATCAGTATAATTCTAAACAATTCAATTCTAAATACAGATTTAATAAAAATATTGTTGAGTCTGTATTAGATAATACAATCGCGGATCAGTATTTTTTTAGTATGTGTAATTTGATTACAGTGAAATCTCAAAAGGTGGAACAACTTATGAGTAATTTTATGAGAAAATTAGAAAAAGATAAAAAAGCGGAAAACCGCATGACAAATTTCATATATAGTCATATTCATATGAGTCTTAATAGATTGTTTATATCCCAATCTCGTATGTATGAATTAGTGTTATATGATTTTCTCAAAAGATATTATGCAAGTCAAATTGCTAGAAATAAATGAATTTGAATAATTATATTTTTTATCTATTAAAGATATTGTGATAAATTTATTTCCACATTTTTACCAACTCGACTCCGCTGACTGCGGTCCCACCTGCCTTCGCATGATTGCGAAGTATTACGGGCGAACCTACTCTGCCCAATACCTTCGTGAACATGCCTTCATTACTCGTGAAGGGGTTTCGATGTTGGGAATCAGCGATGTGGCAGAACATATCGGGTTTCGGACGATGGGAGTGCGTATCACCTTAGAACAGTTGGAGCAGGAGGTACCGTTGCCGTGTATTCTGCATTGGAACCAGCGACATTTCGTGGTGTGCTACAAAATCAGGAAGGGAAAGTTTTATATAGCCGATCCGGCAGCCGGACGGGTGGTGTTCGACCGGACGGAGTTCGGGCGGTGCTGGTTCAGCACGTTGGTGGAGGGGAAGGATACGGGGACGGCATTGCTTCTCGAACCGGGCCCGGAGTTCGGGGAACGGGAGGAACCTGTGGAGACTAAAAACCGGAAGTTGTCTTTCTTTTTCCGTTATCTGACACCTTACAAACGGGAGCTTTTCCAGTTGGTGCTGGGGATGCTGACAGTGAGCATCCTGCAATTGATCATGCCGTTCCTGACGCAGAGCCTGGTGGACACGGGTATCCGGGATGGCAATTTGAGTTTTATCACGTTGGTTCTGGTCGCCCAGTTGGTAATCTTTATTGCG